>DASXGT010000058.1:0-35766 GCA_036488895.1 Bryobacteraceae bacterium
GGCGAGTATCTTCACCTTTGGAATAGACCTCCGCAATCGCTTGCGTATCGGCTTCGCGCCAAATCACCAGCGCCAAATCTTCCGAATTCTTGAAATGCCGATTGTGAAAGTCGATATCGCTGGTCAGCAGCCCGCTGCTGCCGCGCAAAGAAAACCAGCCTACCAGCTTCAGCACATTCAGTTCCGGGTCCCGGGACGCCTCCGCCGTGGCGGCCTCGAAAGCCTTGTCTAAACGTTCCCGCCGTACCAACTCGCTGCGTGGGCCGGAGTCCTTAAAGTTCTTCAGCGCTTCTACCACCGTGAACCCTGGTTCCGAATTGCCGAAAAGCAGTCCGCTGATTTCGGTTTGCGCGTGCGTCTTGTCGCGGACCGCCCGCGTTAACTCGCAAATGGATTCAACCAGATAAGGCGCGAGTTGCACCGTGTGCGACATGTTCCGGGGCGTGGCGCGGCTCGGGTTAGTAACGCTCATAAAGCGCACTCGCAGTCAGTTTGGATTCCGGACAACACCTCAAGCGTCTAATGTATCGCATCTTCCGGCTGAGGAAAACGGCCTAGAGCGCTTCTTCGCCGCGATCGTTATTCCGGATCCGGATCACTTCACTGATATCGGAAACAAAGATCTTGCCATCGCCGATCTTTCCGGAGCGTGCTGTATCCGCCACAATTTGGATCACCTCATCCAGGCGGCTGTCGGCAATCACTACTTCAATCTTGATCTTGGGCAGAAGGTCCACCACGTACTCTTGCCCGCGATAAATTTCTGTATGCCCCTTCTGCCTGCCGTGGCCGCGAATCTCGGTGACCATAATTCCGGTGACGCCCGCCGTCGTGAGCGCTTCCTTCACCGAATCCAGCTTGTGCGGTTGTATAACAGCTTCCACTTTTTTCATGCTTGCGCTCTTCCGTTAATCGAACGTGTAGCCTTCTTCGCCGTGCAGGCTCACATCCAAGCCCTGACGCTCCTGGTCCTCTGATACGCGCAGCCCAAAAAACATATCGCAGATCTTCAAGATGATCAGCGTGCCGACAATAGCCAACCCGTAGGAAATGACGACGCCGATAAACTGATTCAGCACCTGTCCGCCGTTTCCATCCACCAATCCGAGCGGTAAGACTTTGCCGGCCGCGTCTTTCAATCCGTTGTTTACTGCGTTCGTCGCAAATACGCCGGTCAGGATCGCGCCTAACGTACCGCCCGCCCCGTGCACCCCAAAGGCATCCAGGGAGTCATCGTAGCCAAAACGCGATTTCACCGCCGTGGCCATGAAGAAACAAAGAATACCCGCCGCAAATCCGATGAACAACGCCGCCAAAGGCGTCACAAAGCCAGACGCCGGAGTAATGGCTACCAGCCCTGCGACGGCGCCTGAAATAGCTCCCAGTACGGTTGGCTTGCCATGCTTGACCCATTCGGAGAACATCCACCCCAAGGTTGCGATGGAAGCCGCAATGTGCGTAGCGGCAAAAGCGCTGGTCGCCAAACCGGAGGCCGCTAGCGCGCTGCCCGCATTGAACCCGAACCAACCCACCCACAGCAGGCACGCCCCGATGGTGCTGAGCACGATGCTATGCGGTTTAATCGGCTCCCTCGGATAACCCGTGCGTTTTCCCAGATACAACGCGCACACCAAAGCCGAGACGCCCGAACTGATGTGCACCACCGTGCCGCCCGCGAAATCCAGGCAAGGGATACGGCCCCCGGAGAAAGCATTCAGAAATCCGCCCTTGCCCCAAACCATGTGCGCCATCGGCAAATACACAATCAGCAGCCACAGGCTGGAAAACAGCAGCATGGCGCTGAACTTCATCCGCTCGGCAAACGCTCCGGTAATCAACGCCGGGGTGATGATGGCGAACATTAATTGGAAGAGCATGAAAGTCTGCTGCGGAATCGTGGCGGCGTAATCCGGATTCGGCGCGGCGCCCACGCCATGCAGCCCCAGGTATTGGAATCCCCCAATGAAGGGCGAGCCTTCTCCGAACGCCAGGCTATAGCCGAAGAGCACCCACCAGACCGTAACCAGCGCCATCAACACGAAACTTTGCATCATCGTGCCCAGCACATTCTTCCGGCGAACCAGTCCGCTGTAGAACAGCGCCAACCCCGGGCCCGTCATCATTAAGACAAGGGCGGTACTCACCAGCATCCAAGCGTTGTCGCCGGCCGACTGCGCCGATTTAATGGCTGCATCCGTCGCGCTTGTGGTGCCCTGTGCAAGCGCCGCCACACTCGCGGCCAACCACAACACGAATAACTTCGATTTCAAAAAGCCTCCTTTTAAGACCAAAAAGGCAGTATATCTTCGCTGGCCGCCTCGGTTTAAACGGCAACCAGTCGGCTGTGTTGGCGCGGCAGCCACTGCCGATCCTCTAACGCGCAAACGACTTCAAAATAAAGCAGGTAAATATACCTACTGTTTATCGTAAATTCACCTAGTCCACGTATATCCCCGTAGCTTAAAAGGAGCATTGCTTAACCTGCCCAGGTGGCCCTGGGAAACGTGGCAAAGAAATCCTGCGCGTATCCTGATAAACTAAAACTTCATTTCACTGCCGGATCGAGTGGCGCTGGTAGAATCCCGGTTAGCTCTGCCCGCATGCAAGGAGTAAAATTCCAATCTATGAAATACATCTTCACGTCCGAATCGGTCACGGAAGGCCATCCCGATAAAATCGCGGATCAGGTTTCCGACGCCGTACTTGATGCCGTTTTGGCGGATGACCCTACCAGCCGGGTTGCTTGCGAAACGCTGGTAACCACCGGCATTTGCATTGTCGCGGGTGAAATTACCACCAAAACCTACGTAGACATTCCGAAACTGGTTCGCAACGTTATCGACAAAATCGGTTATAACGATGCGGCCTTCGGATTTGATTCGAAGACTTGCGCGGTCGTGAATATGATTCAGACGCAGTCGCCGGATATCGCCATGGGCGTCGATACGGGCGGCGCGGGTGATCAGGGACTAATGTTCGGCTATGCCTGCGATGAAACCGCCGAGCTCATGCCTCTGCCTATCATGTTGGCTCACAAACTGGTGCGCCGCCTGAGCGAATCGCGCCGTGCCGGGGAGCTGCCTTATCTGCGTCCCGACGGCAAGAGCCAAGTCAGCGTGGAATATGTCGATGGCAAGCCCGCCCGCATTGACGCCGTGGTTGTCTCCACCCAGCATGCGGACAGCGTCAGCACCGAGCAGTTGCGGGCCGATGTTAAGAAATACATTATTGATGCGGTGATCCCAGCGGATATGGTGGATGCGGACACGAAATTCCATATCAACCCAACCGGACGTTTCGTGATCGGCGGTCCGCACGGCGATACCGGACTCACTGGACGCAAGATCATTGTGGATACCTACGGCGGTATGGGGCGGCACGGCGGCGGCGCATTCTCCGGCAAAGATCCGACGAAGGTGGACCGTTCCGCTTGCTACATGGCCCGCTACGTTGCGAAGAATTTGGTCGCTTCGGGTCTGGCATCGCGCGTTGAAGTGCAACTCGCCTACGCTATCGGTGTTGCCGAGCCTGTCTCCGTGATGGTGAACAGCTTTGGCACTGGAAAAGCGCCCGACGAGCGGCTTTCGGAAATCGTCCGTGAGAACTTCAGCTTGACTCCCGCGGGCATGATTAAGTCGTTGAACCTGCGCCGTCCTATTTACCAGAAGACTGCTGCTTTCGGCCATTTCGGGCAAGAGAGCGAATCATTCAGTTGGGAAGCAACCGACAAAGTGGAAGCACTGCGCGCGTCCGCTCAACTGACCGTCGCGGCTGCGGTCTAAAATAAAAAAGGCGCCCTGTACGCGGCTCCGGCGTGGAAACACGAGATTCGGAGCCGCGCACACCCTTGTGCAACCTGGATAGGCGAAACCGGAAAAGATAAGAAGTGTCAACAGCAGCAGATTGTAAACGGTCGTTAGAAGTAGAGATCCCGCTCGACGAAGTCAATAAAGCCCGGGAGCGTGTCACCAATTCCATTCGTCAGCGCGTGCGCCTGCCCGGCTTCCGTCCTGGCAAAGCGCCGGTCAGCATGATTCAATCGCGTTTTGAAAGCGACATCAGGACCGAAGTTCTTGAACTGCTGCTGCCACAGGCATTCCGCGAGCGCGTGCTACAGGCCGATATGAAAGTGGTAGGTCAGCCCGATATAGCCGATCTCCAATTTGAACCCGGCCAGCCCATTCGCTTCAAGGCTGATTTCGAAGTTGCTCCCGAATTTGAGATTGCTGAGTATCACGGCCTTCCGGTGCAATACGAAGAGCCGACGGTGGATGACGAAGAATCTGCAAAGCGCTTGGACGCGATGCGCGAGAGCAAAGCCGAATACGTCAACCTAGATCCGCGCCCCGCTGAAAAGGGCGATTTTGTCTTAGTCCAGCTTAAATCCTTGTCCGGCCTGGCCGAGCCGATTGAACAGGAAGTGCAGATCGAAGTCGGGGCGGAAGAGACGTTGGCGCAGTTCAATGAAGCGCTGTTGGGCGCAAGTCCTGGCGAGGCCAAAGAAGTAGACGTCACCTATCCGGAAGATTATGGTCAGGAGAAATTGGCCGGGAAGACGGTGCGCTTCCAATTAGAGTTGAAGTTCATCCGTAAGAAGGAATTGCCGGTGCTCGACGATGAATTCGCGCGGGACCTGGGCGATTACCAAACGCTTGACGAGCTGAAAGAAGCCGTCAAGAAGACGATTTTTCACGAGAAGCAATACGCCGCGCAGCAGACTGCGAAAGAAGCGCTAATAGACAAGCTGCTCGAAACCAACGATTTTCCGATTCCGGAAGCGTATGTGGACCGGCAAATTGAAAACCAGGTTCGCATGCAGTTGCGTGAGCTGACCGGGCGCGGCATTGACCCCAGTACGCTGAATCTGGATTGGACAAAATTAAAAGAAACCCAGCGGGATAAGGCGGTTCGCAACGTCAAAGCTTCGCTGCTGCTTGAGAAAATCTCAGACAAGGAAGGCATCCACGCCACGAAGGAAGAAGTGGACCGTGAGGTGCAGCGCGCGGCTCGTCAAGAGCGAGAAGCCGTGGCCGTCACACGCGCTAAACTGGAGAAGGATGGAGCCATCGGCCGCATCTCCGGGCACATCCAATCTGAGAAAACGCTACAATTTCTCTTCGATCAGGCACAAAAACATGCCTAGCGTTGAGTTTATAGGCGTCATAGTGTTGATATACTGAAACTGTAATCGTTCCAACCAGGGAGAGGAATGCCGTGATTTTTCTTTCCGTAGGAGAACTAGTTTGAAGCGCGCCGGATCCGACGATTCACTTCGCTGTTCGTTCTGCCACAAAAGCCAAGACGTAGTTGGTAAGCTCATCTCCTCCCCCAGTGACTACCCCCGTGCGTATATTTGCGACGAGTGCATTGCTGTTTGCAACTCGATCATAGAAGACGACCGCCACGAGAAAAGTTATGGGTCGCCCGGGAAGTTGCCCCGGCCTTTGGAGTTGAAAGAGTATCTGGACCAATACGTTATCGGCCAGGACTCAACCAAAAAGAAACTCGCCGTAGCGGTGTATAACCACTACAAGCGTATTCAAATGAACAAGCTCCGGGGCGGGGAAGTCGAGCTCTCAAAGTCGAATATCCTCCTCATCGGTCCCACTGGGACGGGTAAGACGCTGTTGGCGCAAACCCTGGCTCGCATCCTAGATGTGCCGTTCGCCATCGTTGACGCGACTACGTTAACCGAAGCTGGATATGTGGGCGAAGACGTGGAGAACATCATTCTGCGGCTGCTGCAAAACGCCGATTGGGATGTGCCGCGTGCGCAAACCGGAATCATTTATATTGACGAAATCGATAAGATCGGCCGTAAAGATGAAAACCCGTCTATTACGCGCGACGTCTCGGGCGAAGGCGTGCAGCAGGCGTTGCTCAAGATCCTGGAAGGCACGGTAGCCAACGTTCCTCCGCAAGGCGGGCGCAAGCATCCGCATCAAGAATTCACGCCCGTCGATACCACCAACATTTTATTTATCTGCGGCGGTGCGTTTATCGGCCTGGAGAAGGTGATTGCACGGCGCGTGGGTACGAAATCTATCGGGTTCGTTCCGCCGGAGGAAAAGGATGCGCGGCGCGGCGGTCTCGCTTTGACGCGGCGTGACTCCGATTTGTTAAGCCGCTGCCAACCGGTGGATCTGATTAAGTATGGCTTTATTCCCGAGTTCATCGGGCGTATGCCGGTTACCGCGATTCTGGAAGATTTGTCCAAGGATGCGCTGGTTCAAATTCTGACCAAACCCAAGAACGCGATCATCCGTCAATACCAAAAGCTCTTCGAATTTGAGAATGTTAAGCTCAAATTTAGCGAAGACGCCCTGGAAGCCGTGGCGCTGCTGGCCATGGAACGTAAAGTGGGCGCGCGCGGTCTGCGAATGATCTTGGAAGATCTGATGCTAGACCTGATGTACTATCTCCCCACATTCAAAAAGGTGCGCGAGTTCGTCGTCACCAAGGAGATGGTGCTCTCGCAAAAGATCAATATGGCTGTGCTCGAGAAAGCGGGCTAAGCCGGCTGCCCCGTACGCGCTGCTCTGTTACGCGAGGCCTATAATCTGCAAATCATGCCGCGCTCCCATATCTGTATGGCGGAGTCAGGCATATCGCCTAGAAAGTCATGAATGGTTACCTCTAAAGACAAAACGGATACCAAGCGATTACCCATGATGCCCATTCGGGACGTCATCATATTTCCTTACATGATGACCCCGTTCGTGGTCGGCCGTGAATCGAGTGTGCGCGCTCTCGAAGAAGCGCTGTTGGGGGACAAGAAGATTTTCTTAGCCACGCAGCACGATGCTTCGGTGGATGAGCCGCGTCCGGATGAGATTTATTCAGTTGGTACGGTTGCCAATATTGTTCAAAGTTTGAAACAGCCAGACGGCAACATTAAGGTACTGGTCGAAGGCGTTGAACGCGGCAAAATCGTATCGGTGAGCGAAGACGAAGGATACTTCCGCGCCGTCGTGAAAACGGTTTCCTTTAAAGTGGAACCGGGAACCCAGTTAGACGCCCTGACCGGCCGCGTCACCGGACTTTTTGAACAGTACGTCAAGCTCAGCCAGAACCTGAATTACGAAACCATGATCGCCGCCATCCGGGTGGACGATCCGGGCAAGCTTTCGGACACCGTCGGCGCCAATTTACAATTGACGATCGAAGAGAAGCAGGAACTGCTCGAAATATTCGATCCGATCGATCGTCTGACGCGGGTGGCGGATCTGCTCGACATTGAGATCGAGAAGTTAAATGTGGACCGCACCATTCAAGGCCGCGTGAAGCGCCAGATGGAGCGTGCTCAAAAAGAGTACTACCTTAACGAGAAGATCAAGGCGATACAGAAAGAACTGGGCCGGGGCGAGAAGAGCGAGTTCGATGAACTGAAGAAGAAAATCGACGCCGCCGGCATGACGAAAGACGCGCACGAAAAGGCCATGGCCGAGCTGAAGCGTCTGGAAGCCATGCCGCCCATGTCCGCCGAGTCCACCGTTTCACGCAACTATCTGGAATGGCTGTTGGCGGTGCCGTGGAAGAAGCGCACCAAAGAAATCCGTGATTTGCGTTATGCGCGCCAGGTGCTTGAAAACGATCACTACGGCCTGGAAAAGATCAAAGAGCGTATTCTGGAATTCCTGTCGGTCCGCCGCCTGGTATCGAATCCCAAAGGTTCCATTCTTTGCTTTGTCGGGCCTCCTGGCGTAGGTAAAACTTCGCTGGGCATGTCCATCGCGAAGGCCACCGGCCGTAAGTTTGTCCGCCTGTCGTTGGGCGGCGTGCGCGATGAAGCTGAGATTCGCGGCCATCGCCGGACTTATATCGGCGCATTGCCTGGCCAGCTAATCCAGATGATGAAGAAGGCGGGAACCAAGAATCCCGTCGTGATGCTGGATGAAATCGATAAGATGTCGATGGATTTCCGCGGCGACCCATCGGCGGCGTTGCTTGAAGTGCTCGATCCCGAACAGAACTATATGTTCGTGGATCACTATCTGGATGTCGAGTACGACCTGCGGGAAGTGTTCTTCATTGCTACCGCCAACGTGCTGCACACCATTCCGGCGGCCTTGCAGGATCGCATGGAAGTGATTCGCCTGCACGGGTACACTGAGGTCGAAAAACTCGAAATCGCCAAGCGCTTCCTGGTCATGAAGCAGCGCAAGGATACCGGCGTGACCGAAGAGCAGGTGGAGTTTACTGACGGCGGGCTGCAAACCCTGATTCAGTCCTACACGCGTGAAGCCGGCGTCCGTAATTTGGAACGCGAAGTCGGCAATCTATGCCGCAAAGTGGCCCGCAAGGTAGTGGAAGCGCAAACTCCCACGAACGAAGAGCTATCGCAGGAAGCAGCGGCGGCCAGCAATGAACTGGAAGTAATCGAAGAAGAAGCCGCGCCCGCCGAGGAAACAACGAAGAAGGGCAAGAAGAAAGCGAAGAAGCAGGAAGAAGCTCCCCTCATCGCGATACCGAAGATTCTTATCACGCCGGAGAAGGTTACGGAAATGCTTGGACCGGCCAAGTTCCGTGACATGGGCCTGGACAAGCAGAACGAAATCGGCGCAACCACCGGCTTGGCTTGGACTGAGGTTGGCGGCACCATCCTTACGACGGAAGCCACGGTGATGGAAGGCCGCGGCAAGCTTACCATTACCGGTAAGCTGGGCGACGTGATGCAAGAGTCGGCGCAAGCCGCCATGAGTTACGTCCGCTCGCGTGCCCAATCCTTGGGTCTGCCGAAGGATTTCTATCGCCACCTGGATATTCACGTCCATGTGCCCGAGGGCGCTATCCCGAAGGACGGCCCTTCGGCCGGAATTACCATTGCCACCAGCATTTGCAGCGCGCTGTCCGGCATACCGGTTCGTTACGACCTGGCCATGACAGGCGAAATCACCGTGCGCGGCCGCGTGCTGCCAATCGGCGGCTTAAAAGAAAAGATGTTGGCCGCTCACCGGCAAGGGATCTTTGAATTGGTCCTGCCGAAAGAGAACGAAAAGGATTTGGCCGACATTCCGGATAGCATCCGGAAAGAAATGAAACTGAACTTTGTCTTCTCCATGGACGAAGTCCTGAAGATCGCATTAGAGCGCGAGATTGTTGCTTTACCGATCGGGGTTGTTTCCAACGCCGATCTGACGGCCCGGCCGGGTGAAGACAACATAACGCACTGAGCCCCGCGTCATTCGGCGGCTCCGCACATTCTGGAAAGTTGGTTTAAGCAGTGGTGGGAACTCAAGTAGCAGCTAGCCTGGTTATCAGCGCGGCGCACCCCCAGCAGTTCCCGCCGGAAATCCGGCTGGATCATCCACTGGAAGTTGCTTTTTTAGGGAGAAGCAACGTGGGCAAGTCGAGTTTATTAAATGCACTGGTGCGGCAGCCAGGCTTGGCCTTTATCAGCTCAAGACCTGGCTGTACGCAACTCATCAATTTTTACCGGATCGAGGAAGATCTACACTTCGTCGATCTACCCGGCTACGGCTACGCGCAAGTTTCGCTGGAAGACCGCGCGCGTTGGAAGGGGCTGATCGAAAGCTATTTGCTCAGCAGGCAAAATTTAGCGCTTTCGTTTCTGCTCGTGGATGCCAGGCGTGGCTGGCTGGAACCGGATTTGGAGCTCAAAAACTGGCTGGAGTTCCATAACCGTCGATACCAGGTGGTTGTCACCAAGGTCGACAAATTGAAAAGCAACAACCAATTGAAAGCTGGCTTGGCTGCGGTCCAAAAAGAAATGCCGGACCAGCAGCCACTGCCATTCTCGGCCATAGATGGCCGGGGAGTGAGGGAAATTTGGCAAATCATCTCGAAGATCAAGAACAAGTAGTAACCCCCGCGGCTGTCACCGAAGGCAAGCCCGACGAGAAGCCACTAGAGACTAATGGTGAAAACAAGCCCGGCGATCAGGCGGCCTTGTCATTCGCCGACTCGGCCGATCAGAAGCCCCCGGAACCCAAAGCGGCTGAATCCCGGCCCGAACAGAAAAGTGAACGGCCGGCGAGCCGGAGCAGAGCGTCTGAGTCGCGTGGAAATGGAAAGGGGCCGTCCGGCGAATTAGCGCGCAAGTCCCCGATAGTTCCTGCAGGTACTTCCGGAACTGCTTCGGCAGCTGCTTCAGCGACGCCCCCGGCAAATGATATCGCTGCGCCGCAGGCTGCTCCGGTGAACTCTGCGCCTGTAACGCCGCCTGCTGTAACTCCACCGGCGGCGCCTGTAGCCACCGCACCTGTGGCAGCCCCGCCTGTAACAGCCCTGGCGGTTGTGCAAAATGCAGCGGTGCAGCCGGCCGGTCTTCCGCGCCGTGGACGCCATTCCATCGGCAACACCGGTGCGCAAGGACAGCGGAACGGGGCGGTCACGCTCGATCTGGTCGAGCTCAAAGACATGAGCATCCAGAACTTGAACCAGATCGCCAAGGATCTGGGAGTTCCCGGCGCGGCCGGCCTGCGCAAGCAGGAGCTCATTTTTAAGATTCTGCAAACGCAAGCCGAAAAGAGCGGCCTGATCTTTTCCGAAGGCGTGCTGGAATGCCTGCCGGACGGCTTCGGCTTTTTGCGCGCGCCCGAATATAACTATCTGCCCGGCCCCGATGATGTGTACGTCTCGCCCTCGCAGATTCGCCGTTTCGATCTGCGTACCGGCGATACAGTTTCCGGCCAGATCCGTCCGCCCAAAGAAGGCGAACGTTATTTCGCGCTGATTAAAGTTGACGCCATCAACTTTGAACCACCGGAGGAATCGCGCAACAAGATCTTCTTCGACAATCTGACGCCGCTCTATCCGGATAAGCGCCTGAAGCTCGAAACGGCGCGGGATAATTTCTCGGGCCGTGTGATGGATCTGTTGACACCGGTTGGAAAAGGGCAGCGCGGCTTGATTGTCGCGCCTCCTCGCACCGGTAAGACGATGCTGCTGCAAAGTCTGGCGAATTCCATTACCACCAATCATCCGGAGATCAATCTGATTGTCCTGCTGATTGACGAGCGCCCCGAAGAAGTGACTGACATGCAGCGCTCCGTACGCGGCGAAGTCATCAGCTCCACGTTTGATGAGCCGGCGCAGCGGCACGTGCAAGTGGCCGAAATGGTAATTGAAAAAGCCAAGCGCCTGGTGGAGCATAAGCGTGATGTGGTGATTCTGCTCGATTCCATTACGCGTCTGGCGCGCGCCTACAATACCGTGGTGCCGCCTTCGGGTAAAGTGCTCTCGGGCGGCGTGGATTCAAATGCGCTGCAGCGTCCGAAGCGCTTCTTTGGCGCGGCGCGCAACATTGAAGAAGGTGGTTCGTTGACCATTGTGGCTACCGCGCTGATTGATACCGGCAGCCGCATGGACGACGTGATTTTCGAAGAGTTTAAAGGTACGGGTAACATGGAAATTCATCTGGACCGCAAACTGGTGGATAAGCGCGTGTTTCCGGCTATCGACATCAACCGCAGCGGTACGCGTAAGGAAGAATTATTGATGCCGCGTGAAGAACTCAATCGCGTTTGGATCTTGCGCAAGGTGCTGAATCCGCTGTCTCCGGTGGAATCGATGGAGCTGCTGCTGGATAAACTGGGCAAGACTCGCAGCAATGCCGAATTCCTCGCCGCTATGAGTGGTTGATCGCGGCCGATCCTGCGCTTTCCTAAATGGGCCGCATCCGCATACTGTCTGATAATGTCGCGAATAAAATCGCGGCAGGTGAAGTGGTGGAGCGGCCCGCTTCCGTTGCTAAGGAACTACTCGAAAACTCGCTCGACGCCGGGGCCACGGAGATTCGTATTGATCTTGAGAATGCCGGCCGCCGCCTGCTGCGTATTCAGGATAATGGCTTCGGCATGCTTCGGGATGACGCGCTGCTGGCGTTCGAACGGCATGCCACCAGCAAACTAAGCGACGTAAAAGATTTGCTGGCTATTGCCACGCTGGGTTTTCGCGGGGAAGCCTTGCCTTCCATTGCCTCGGTCAGCCGGCTGCTGCTGGAGACTCGCTCGGCAGATGAACAGACGGGCTCCGCTGTTGAACTGGCCGGCGGCAAGCTGCTGCGCTGCGATGAGATTGCGCGGCCTACCGGCACCACGATTTCCGTTCGCGACCTGTTTTACAATGTGCCCGCGCGCAAGAAGTTTTTGCGGTCCGATCAAACTGAGTTGGCCCACACCGGCTCGCTGGTAACACACTACAGCTTGGGCCATGCGAACAAGCGCTTTGAGTTGTATCACGAAGGGCGGGAGCTACTGAGCGTTACTCCGGTATCAAGCCTGCGCGACCGGGCGTTTCAGGTCTTCGGTCCGGAGATTATGCAGGACCTGGTGGAACTGCCGCCGCGGGTGTTTGAGATTCCCTTGCCTCTGCCGGAGACTGCCCTGTTTTCCATTGAGGGCATGATCTCCGGACCCCATGTCCAGAAGCTGAATCGCAATTCGGTCTTCCTGTTCGTTAATGGCCGTTTGATTCGCGACAAGGTGCTGATGCATGCCATCTCCTCCGCGTATCACAACCTGATGCCGCCCGGCTGTTTCCCTTTCGCGCTGCTGTTTTTGAATTGTGACGCGGGCGAAGTAGATGTCAACGTGCATCCATCGAAAACAGAAGTACGTTTCCGGCACGGCTCCGCAGTCCACGATTTTGTACGAGACGGCATTCGCGAGGTGTTGATGGCGAGCCGTCCCGTTTCGAGCATGCCGCTCTCGCCTTCGCCGCTGCCACAGGCGCGTCCAGTGCTTGCCCCCATGCACCAGGCTGCGGCGCTGCCCTTTTCCGAATTCACCGCCATGACGGAACTAATGGCGGAAGAGATGGTATCTGAGCCCCCATCTGCGCTGCCGGAGATCACGCTGCCCTCCATTCCTTATCCCGCGCGTGAACAAGAACAGGCGCCGGTTCGCACGCCGCTGGCTCCCTTGCGCCGCGTGCCGGATACGCACGGAGCGTTGGAAGATTTGCCGCCGGATTGGGATCGCATGGACTCGCTGGCAGGCTTGCCGGATCTGCGGCCGCTCGGGCAACTGCACGACAGCTTTATCGTCGCCGCCGGGCGCGATGGCTTATGGATTATTGATCAGCACGTTGCGCATGAGCGCATTCTGTTCGAACAGGTGCTGCGGGCACGCACAGCGGGCAACCTGGAAATTCAGCATTTGCTGATGCCGCTCGTTTTGCAACTAACGCCGGGCCAGGAATTGGAATACGCCCGCATCGCGGATGAGCTGAACGCGTATGGTTTTGAAACCGAGCCGTTTGGCCAGCGTACGGTTGCCATTAAGGCCGCGCCTGCGGGCGTTGGACCGGCTGACATCGAGAAGATTCTATTTGAAATTCTGGAGATCGCTGAAAGTGAGCTGCGCTCGGCATCCCTTGATGAAATTCGCAGGAACGTGTGCGCCACTATTGCGTGCCGGGCCGCTATTAAGATCAATACTAAGCTGGAGCCGAAAAAAATTGACTGGTTATTGCGCGCTCTTGCCGCTTGCGAATATCCCATGACGTGCCCGCATGGCAGGCCTATCGCGCTGCGTTACAGCACGAAGGATATTTTGAAAAGCTTTCACCGGATCTGAGCGGCCCTTTTATTCCCACTCGATGGTGCCGGGCGGCTTGTGCGTGAGATCGTAAAATACTGCCGCGATACCCGGTCTTTCGAGCAGTTGCCGGGTCAGATTTTGGAGCGCCTCCGGTTCCATCAAAACAACGTCCGCAGTCATGCCGTCCACCGAATCAATGGGCCGCAGGACTACCGATTCAGGCCGGTCCGTTGTGCCCACGGGCAACAACACCACCGGAAATTGCCAGACTTCTTCTTCGAAGCCGCTGTCCAGGCAGAAGCGGCGCACAATGGAATCCGCATCGCGCAAGATGTTCAAACGCTTTTTGGTGATGTAGGCTTCGAATACTTGCAGTGAATCTAATGGTGCATTCGCGCCGCATAAGGCCACCACTCTGTTGATATCGGTGCGGCTGTTGGTCAAAGCCGGCGCGGTCTTTTCCACGGTCAATGGCTCGGGAGGGTAGGGAAGGGCCAGCACCTTACGATAACTCCGGGCATCGCCCTGCACACCTACGGAACGCACGGGAAGAATTACGCCGTCGCCGGTCTCCTCCACGGGCGCACTGATTTCCGAACACAGGCAGCGGATCCCCAACCCTGGGCCTGGAAACGGATGGCGCGACAAAAATTTAGAAGGCAGCGCCAGTTCACGCCCGATGGCCCGCACTTCGTCTTTATAAAACGACGTGAGCGGTTCAATAATGCGGCCGGAATCCATCAGCGCTTGGATGCCCGCCACGCGATTGTGATGGGTCTTGATTAAGTCTGCCTTGGCGCTCCCGCCGGATTCAATGGTATCGGGGTAAATAGTGCCTTGGCCCAAGATCCAATGGCCATCCAGAAAATGTTTGGTGGCGAGAATGCGCTCTTGCACCTTGACGAACTGTTCGCCAATGGCCAGGCGCTTGCGCTCAGGGTCGGCGAGACGGTGAAGGGCGGCGAAGAACTCATCTTCTGCATACTCCACCAAGAAGTTCTCGGCTCCAAGCTCCGCAAAGATGCCGCGCACGAATTCGGTTTCATCCAGCCGCATCAGCCCGGTGTCCACGTAGATGCCGAAGACGCGATCCGGCCCCAGCGCGCGCAGACAAAGCGTATGCGCAACCGTCGAATCCACGCCGCCGCTTACAAAGAAGAACACGTTACGATCGCCCACAATGGTGCGAATCTGCTCTTCCACTAGCGGCACCCGCTGCGAAATATTCCAATCTTTATCGGCGCGGCAGATGCCGAATACGAAGTTTTCGAGGACGCGTGTGCCCGCTTGCGTATGCACGACTTCAGGATGAAATTGGATACCGAACAGTTTACGCTCCGGGTCTGACATGGCCGCCACGCCCGAGATATCCGTGGACGCAGTCACTTGAAATCCAGGAGGAATTTCGGCCACGCTGTCAAAATGGCTCATCCAGATGCGCGATTTCTCCACGCCGTTCCACAGCGCATCCGGTCGGGTGACGGTGAGGTGCGCGACTCCGTATTCGCCGCGCTGGCCCTTTTTTACGCGTCCGCCTAGATGGTGCGCCAACAATTGATGCCCGTAGCAAATTCCAAGGACCGGAATACCCACCGCCAGAATTTCCGGGTCGATATCGGGACAGCCTTGCTCCAAGACGCTGGAAGGGCCACCGGAAATGATGATGCCTTTGCGCGACCGTAGCAATGCAAGCGGCGTATCGCTAGGTTGCACATCAGCATAGACGCCGAGCTCGCGGACACGCCGGGCGATCAGATGCGTGTACTGTCCGCCCGTATCGAGTACAGTCAATTGCGGAGCCGATACAGCTGCGCCATCCGCGGCAGCCGCGGTGTGAATAGTATCCTGATTCAAATCTATCTGGGTGATGCGAAGGGGCGAGCCTTAGCGTAGGCTCGCTCTCTGCTTTTCAAAATGCGATCTGGATTGAAGCTGAAGCTTGGCCGCCTTCTGCATCGCATCCATGGCTTTTTGCACTTCGGGGTCCTGCTCCACGATCACGCGCTGAGAATCCTCATAGCTGAATGCCGTGACATACATCTCAGCACGCAATTGCTCGCGTACCCAGGTATGGTTCGTGGTCCAATCGGCTTCGTTGAATTGTATGTTCTGCTTCATCAGATAATCGTGGAAATTCTCGATAACCGACTCTTCGGGCACCCAGCCTTTCGGCAGTTTGGTGTCGTGGCTTGAGAAGAACGCCGCCGAAAAGTTGAAGAAGGCATTCTTGCGGAGCACGTTGATCTGAAACGCGTTCAGCTTGGCGGGCTCGAACTTTTCATCCGGAGTGATGCCGCCGCCGCCATAAACGGTGCGGCCCAAGTCAGTCTGCTTCACGTCGGTCGGGTCATTCGTCTCGCTGCGCTTGCCGTAGTAGTAATCCAGGAACGAAATATTCGAATAGTTGCGTTGAATCAAGCGGCCGCTGGGCGTGTAGTAGTGCTGGGTCGTTAGCGCCAGGCCGGTGTTATCGCTCAAAGGATAAACGGTCTGTACTAGGCCCTTGCCGAACGTGGTATCACCCAAAATCCAGGCGCGGTCATGGTCTTGCAGCGCGCCCGCCACAATCTCGGCGGCGGATGCGGAATAGCGGTTGACCAAAACCACTATTGGATAATTTTCGCCAAACTGGCTGCCGCGCGCGACATAGGGCTTGTCGGAATAGGCCCGGCCGCGATGCGAAACCACCACTTGCCCACGATCCAGCCAATGCCCCGCAGTGGCAACGCCCTCCTGCAGCAGGCCGCCTGGGTTCTCACGCAGATCCAGGATCAAACCCTTCACGTTTTGTTCGCCCAGCGCCTTGAGATTGTCTTCCACCTCTTTGCTGGTGGTTTCCGTGAAGGACTGGATGCGCATGTAGGCGACGCCCGGCTTCACCCAGAACGCCGTATCCACGCTATTGCGTGGGATCTCATCTCGAACCAGGTTGAAGGTAATCGGCTTAGCTGCGCCTTCACGGCTGACCACGACTTGGACCTTGGTGTTCCGGGGGCCCTTCAGCATGTCCGCCACTTCGGTGGTGCTCAGCGTGTCGACGCGCTTATCGTTAACCTCCACCAGCAAGTCGCCGGGACGAATGCCCGCCTTATAAGCTGGTGTTCCGCCGAACGGGTGAATCACCATCGGCTTGCCGGTACGCGGCTGCGCGCCAATCAGCATGCCGATGCCGTAATACATGCCGTGCTGTTCCTCGCGCAGTGCTCCAAATTCTTTTGGATCGAAGAAGTTAGAGTGCGGATCAAGCGTCCGCAACATGCCGGGGATGGCGCCTTTATAGATGGCTTTATCGGCGGAGAGCTTGTCGGAATAATTCTGATCGACAATGTCGTAGACTTTCGTAAAAGACTCGATACTGGCTTTCAGATCTTCGTCGGAAGTGCCGCTGGCATTGCGTTGCGAGGCCTGCGAGGCAGCCGAAGCCGTTCCCGCGCCGGGGCCGAATAGGCCGCCAACCAGAGCGCTGGCTGCCAAGAAGAGTGGGACGAAAAGAAGATAACGCCGCTGGGTAGACAATTCAACCTCCGGGGTCTGACTTTCAGTATAGACGTTTGTAACCGAGAGGGGAGCCGCGTCAGGTGAAATTAACTAACGGCCCGCGTCCGCCGCATTAAAACCGTTTCGCTGCGCGGGCCTTTCCGGGGCACCTCTTCGAGCCGCTTCACCTGGTCGCTCACGCAAACCAGAAACATCGGCTGCCGCGCATTCTTTAGAAGATCGATAATCCGGTCCTGCTGGTCTTCTAGATAGATGGATTTGCCGTCAGTCAACAGGTGAAGCCGGGATTCAGAGGAAAGCACGTCCACCAGCCGGCGTCCCATCTCGCGTTGCAGGAAGCGGAGCACCCGGCGGATCTTCTGCAGCGAGAATCCCTTGCGGCGGAGTTCCGCGATCACCGTGATTTCAATCACTTCTTCAGCTAAATAAATTCGCTTGTGCCCTTCGTGCCGGGGCGAGACCACCTTACGCTCGTCCCACCATTGCAACTGGCGCAGGCTTACCTGGGCAATCTTCGCCACATCCGTGCTGGTGAAGGTCCTAAGGCCTCCGGGCTTCTCGCCGCGTGCCGCCGCGGTGTCGTGCGCTAAATCAGGACGGACTTTCCGTGTTTTGAACATGACCCTGAGCTTCTGTTTGCCGTGGATTCTCTTGACAAAATTGTACTAGACGCGAAACAAGTGTCAAGCGTTTTGTTTTTCGGAGGGATGATTGCCTACCACAAATCTCTGTCGCTTTGCGCTGTAAAATTTAGACCCACGGGTTGACGATGCTCACGTCCAGGCTGTCAAAATCTTCGACGTTATGCGTCACGACGGTAAGCTCATGCTCTATGGCAGTGGCAGCAATCAGGCCGTCCGCTGTATTGAGCGGCTTGCCTAGCTGTTGCCGTTTTGCATCCAGCCGACCCCAGCATTCGGCAATTGCGTCGTCTACGGGCAAGATTCGGTTTGCGAACCAGTTGCGGATGTCATTTTCAAGCCACTGCTCTAGCGTGGTCCGGCGCTTGCCTGGATCAAGAAGGGCGCACCCCTTGCGAATCTCCCCCAAAGTGACAACGCTTATGAAGATCTCGTTTTCATTTGCGAGTTCTAGCCAGCGGACCACGCGGGGTTCCGGGCGGGGTTTCGTTAATTCCGAGGGAATGTTTGTATCAAGAAGAAATCCGTTCACAATTCAACGGAACGTCCAGTGGAGCGATTACGGCTAAAGTCTATGTCCAACCCACGTATGGGTTCAAACAATTCAAGCAGGCTTTTCTTTTTTGGGGCTTGTTTCAGGTTTGCCGTGCTGCGTTCTTCTAACACTTTTTCCGCGTATTCTTCGAGCGAGAGCCCACGTTTTTGAGCTTGTGCTAGCAGGCCCGACTCAACAGCGGGCGCTAACTCAAGTTTGAGGGTCATGCCCTAAGCCTAAAGATTTCCTTGCTTTCTGTCAATATGCACCGGGGTCCGCAAAATATACGATCGAATCGCATATTTTGCATCTTTAGCCATCTAGCCGCCGCCCACAAACTCCACAATCTCAACTTGCGCACCGTCGGGGACAACCGTGTTCTCCCAATCGCGCTTGCGGACAATCGCGCGGTTTAGCTCCACGGCGACGCGTTCTCCCGCGACTCCGAGCCAAGCCAGTAAAGCAGCCACGGAGCAATCGACAGGCGCTTGTTTGTCTTCGCCGTTCACTTGAATACGAATACTTTCAACCAAACTCTCCACTTTTTGCACCTGAGCCAATTATATGAAGATCCGGTAGCGGCTAGGCGCCCTTCGGACGAGCGGCCTGGTACACGGCCAGCAGGTCTGATAGAGCAATTCCGTTGATAGTCATCCCATCCGTTGCGCACTGGACAATGACCGCGCCGCTCAGATTAGCGTCGCTGATCCTAAGTCCCGAAAGCGCGGCATTGTTGATGGTCGCGCCCGCAAGATTGACATCGTCGAAGGCGGAACCGGCGAGATTCACATCCGTGAATGTCGATCCGGAAAGATCGGCATCCGTAGCCTCTACTCGCTGCTTGATCCGCTCCAGCTTAATCGCCTGTTCAGTGCTCATCATTTACACGCCGCGTTATTCATCTTAAATTGACTCACAAACGAAGATCCTGGTTGCTACTCTGGTACTTAACCTTCACCATGCCTGGCAGCTATCCCGAATCCTGGTTCCCCGTACTCATTCAAATCTTAATTGCTTTGGCCGTGGCGGGGGCCATGATTGGCCTTTCCGCACTGCTGGGGCGGCGCGTGAAAGACGCGGTCAAATCGTCACCTTATGAATCCGGCATGCAGCCGGTGGGCAACGCGCGCGGCCGTTTTTCCGTAAAATTTTATTTAGTGGCCATGGTCTTCATCCTGTTCGATATTGAAGCCATTTTTCTGTATCCGTGGGCGGTTGTTTTCAGGCAACTGAAGCTATTCGCCTTTTTTGAGATGCTGCTGTTTATCGCGTTAGTCCTGTGCGGCTTTTTCTACATTTGGAAGAAGGGTGTTTTGGATTGGTCCACCGAAGACCGCCCAAAGATTAACGGAGAGGCAAAACGTGCTGCCTGAAGTCGTTGCCGAAAATCCCTTGGCGCTGGCGATCAACCACAGCATGCCTGAAGCCATTGCCGGCGCGGAGATCGCCGTGGATGGCCTGGTGCTTTTCATTGCACCCACATTCCTACTGCCGGTTTGCCGCTACTTGCGCGAGACCGCTGGATTCGAACGATTAACCGCTGTAACGGCCGTCGATTGGTGGCCGCGCGAGCCGCGTTTTGAAGTTGTGTATTTTCTCCACTCGCTGCAGCACAATAGCCGTTTGCGGCTGTCCGTGCGGCTCAAATTGAACGAGCCGGTGGATTCAGTTTGTGAAATTTGGCGGGCGGCCAACTGGTATGAGCGCGAAGTGTTTGATTTGTTCGGCATCGAATTTAAAAATCATCCGAACCTGGAGCGCATCATGATGCCGGCCGATTGGGAAGGCTATCCGCTGCGCAAAGATTATCCGATCCATGGAAACAAGTATTCGTATCGGGATGAATAAGCGCGAATGATCGAAGAAAAATTACATGTAGCATCTTTGGATGCGCGGAAAGAACTCCTAAAAGCGGATCCGTCCGGGATTCCGCCCGTTGCGCCAGATAACAACCAGCCGCGCACCATGACCCTCAACATGGGTCCGCAACATCCCTCGACGCATGGCGTATTGCGAGTGGTGTTGGAACTCAACGGCGAAATGATTCTTGCCGCGCGCCCCGAAATCGGCTACCTGCATACCGGCATCGAAAAGCAATTTGAGGTCAAGACCTATCCGCAGGGGACTCCACTTACAGACCGCGTCGATTATCTAGCCAATTTAAGCAACAATCTCGGCTATGCGTTGGCCGTGGAGCAGTTGTTGAAATTAGAAATTCCGCCCATGGCGCAGTGGATGCGGGTGATGCTAAATGAGCTGATGCGCATCTCCAGCCACTTGATCTGGCTGGGCACGCACGCGCTGGACATAGGCGCGATGTCGGTGTATTTCTACTGTTTCCGCGAGCGCGAGGAAATCGCCAAAATTTTGGAGATGTTCTCCGGCCAGCGCATGATGACCAGCTATATCCGCATCGGCGGATTGGCGCTGGAACCACCGCGCGGCTGGCATAAAGTGATCACCAAAGCGGTGGAGCGCCTGGCGAAGGGCATTGACGAATATCACAATCTGCTTTCGAATAATCCCATTTGGTGTAACAGAACCAAGGGCATCGGTGCTTTGGCTCCGGAATTGATGCTTGATTTGGGCGTGACCGGACCCATGATCCGGGCGGCGGGCATAAAGATGGACGCGCGCAAAGATTGCCCATACAGCAGTTACGAAAAGTTTGATTTCGACGTCCCTACAAGCACGGCTAACGATGTCTACGCGCGTTTTGAAGTTCGCATGGAGGAAATGCGCCAGAGTGTGCGCATTGTCCGGCAGGCGCTGCAAGGCATGCCCGCCGGGCCGTGGCAAGCGGATGCGCCGCATGTGCTGTTGCCCGACCGCGAAAAGATGAAGACGCAAATGGAATCGCTCATCTACCATTTCAAAATTGTGACGGAAGGGTTTCGCGTGCCGGCCGGCTCGGTCTATCAGGTGGTGGAATCGCCGCGCGGAGAGCTAGGTTATTACGTTGTCAGCGATGGCACCGCCAAGCCGCACCGCGTGTTTATGCGCACGCCCAGTTTTGGCAACTTGCAGTCTTTGTCCGCGATGCTGGAAGGTCTGCCCATTTCCGATTCGATTGCGGTATTGGGCAGCATGGATTTTGTGCTGGGGGACGTTGACCGCTAGAGCGTTATGACTTTTTCACCGGCGCTGGAAGCGCGCTTCGAAAAATTGTTGAACAGTTACCCGCCCGGCCGGACGCGTTCCGCCGTGATTCCCATGTTGATGTATGCGCAGGACGAAACCGGTTATGTCTCGCAGGAATTAATTGAGGAAGTGGCCCATCGCTGCAAAGTCACTCCGCTGCAGGTGGATGAAGTGGTTGGCTATTACTCCATGCTTCATCGCAAGCCGCTGGGTCAGTTCCATGTTCAGGTTTGCACTAATATCGCTTGCCAGGCTGTCGGCGGCGAGGAGTTGTATGCGCATGCCTGCCAAAGTTTGAAATTAGGCAATAAGCAAGTCTCGCCCGACGGCGTCATTTCGCTGGAGGAAGTGGAGTGCATGGGCGCTTGTTCCTGGGCGCCGGCCATCCAAATTAATTACGATTTTCACCATTTTGTGACGCCCGAAAGATTTGACAGCCTGATGGCTGCGTTGCGCGACGGCAGCTATGGAAAGAAAGCTTCTTAGCGATGCTTTACGGCCATGTTATATAACGAACCCAGTCCATTAGAAACGAAAGTGGTTTCCTTCCGGTTCGGTTTGCCGGATTCGGCTTCCATCGATACGTATCTTGCCAACGAGGGGTATGAGGCGCTGAAGAAGGCCCTTGAGATGACCCCCGAAGCGATTATCGATTTGTTAAAGGCATCTTCGCTCAGGGGCCGCGGCGGCGCTGGATTCCCCACGGGCATGAAATGGAGCTTTGTGCCGCGCACTACCGGCAAGCCCACCTATGTGATCTGCAATTCCGATGAGAGCGAGCCGGGTACGTGCAAAGACCGCCTGTTGATGGAGAATGACCCGCATCAATTGATTGAAGGCATGATCATAGCCGGTTGGACGATCAAATCGAACAAGGGTTACATCTATATCCGCGGCGAGTATCGTTACTTAATTGAAATCGTCGACCGAGCCATCGCGGAAGCGTATGCGAAGGGTTATCTCGGTAAAAATATTCTGGGCTCCGGCTGGGATTTTGATCTGTACACGCACAGCGGCGCCGGCGCTTACGAATGCGGCGAGGAATCGGCACTGCTGGAATCGCTCGAAGGGAAGCGCGGCATTCCCCGCTTGAAACCACCATTTCCGGCGGTTGTCGGTGCGTTTCAATCGCCCACTATTTTGAATAACACCGAGACGTTTTCCCATGTGCCGGCGATCTTGCGCAAGGGTGCGGAATGGTATGCCGCGCTAGGTACACCGAAGAATGGCGGAACGCGTTTGATGTGCGTCTCAGGCCACGTCAATCGGCCCGGTGTCTACGAGCTGCCCATGGGCTTTCCCATGATGCGCCTGATTAATGAGGTTTGCGGCGGCATTCGTAACGGCAAGAAGTTGAAAGCGGTTATTCCAGGCGGCTCGTCCTCACCGGTTCTGAGAGCCGAAGAGTGCAGCGACATTTTGCTCGACTTCGATTCGCTGGCCAAGGCGAAAACGATGGCCGGCTCGGGTGGCTTGGTGATTCTTGACGAAGATACCGACATCGTCGCGGTGGCTCTGCGCACCATTAAGTTCTATGCGCATGAAAGCTGCGGCTGGTGCATTCCGTGCCGCGAGGGTACAACCTGGCTGAAGAAGATTTTGACTCGTTTTCATGAAGGCGGAGGCATACCATCCGACATTGACCTGATTGGTGAACTTGCCGCCAATATGCTAGGACGCACGTTCTGTCCTCTGGGCGATGCCGCCGCGATGCCGATCGGCGGATTCGTGGCGAAATTCCGCGATGAGTTCGAAGCCCGCTTACAACAGACGCGAGCCGAGCGCAAGACGCCTGAGTTCGCAATTGTTTAAGACCGTTTCAGACTAGAAATTATGGCTGACCTTATTAACTTCACCATCGACGGGCAGGCCCTGAAGACTGCTCCCGGCACTTTGCTGATCAATGCGGCAAAGCAATCGGGTATTGCAATCCCGGCCTTTTGCTACTACGACGATTTGTCGCTGCAAGCTGCCTGCCGCATGTGCCTGGTGGAAGTAGAAAAGACTCCCAAGCTGCAAGTGGCGTGTACTCTGCCCGTATCCGAGGGCATGGTGGTGCACACCGATTCCGATGTTGTCAAAAAAGCTCGCAAAGGAACGTTGGAGTTCCTATTAACCAACCACCCGCTGGATTGTCCGGTTTGCGACAAGGGCGGCGAGTGCGAACTGCAGGATATGGTGTTCCGCTACGGCGCTGGAGAAAGCCGTTTCCGCGAAACCAAAGTGCACGTGGACGAGAAGCAGTGGTCGCCGGTCGTTTATTATGACGCGCCACGCTGCATTCTGTGTTACCGCTGCGTACGAATCTGCGGCGAAGGCTTGGGCGTGAACGCGCTCGGCGTCGGAAACCGCGGCGCGGCGGCCGAGATCATCCCCAACAAGGGAGATCATCTGGAATGCGACGAGTGCGGCGCTTGCATTGATATTTGTCCTGTGGGCGCGCTCACTTCCGGCTCCTACCGATACAAAACCCGGCCTTGGGAGATGGAGCATGTGGGCACCGTCTGCGCGCACTGCTCCGATGGTTGTAAAACTACCTTGGGCATCAGAAACGGCGAAATCACGCGCGCGAACAACCGGGACCGCAGCGGCTTGAACGGCGAGTTCTTGTGCGTGAAGGGGCGCTATGCTTTCGATTTCAATACTCACCCAGAACGTTTGACATCACCGCTGATGCGCGCACCCAACGGCGAATTGCGTCCCGTTTCGTGGGCTGTTGCGCTGGCGGCGGTGGCTAAGAAAATGAGTGAGCTGACGGCCAAGCGCGGCAAGATTGGCGTTATCGGCTCTAATCACACTACCAACGAAGAAAATTATCTGCTGCAGAAATTTGCGCGGCAGATTTTGAAGACCTCAAATATCGATCACCATCGCACCGGTGATGTCGCTACTCTGCTCGAAGCGCTGCAAGGCCGGACCAGCGCTTTGGCAACCACTACGGAGATCCTCACTACCAAAGCGGCACTGGTGATCGGAAGCGATCTCGCGCAGGAACACCCTTTTCTGGCTTATCAACTTCGCTCCAACTGGCGGCTCAACAAAGGTCACGTCTACGCGGTGACGCCCGGACCAGTGCGGGAAGACAGTTACGCTGTTACCAAGCGCGCGGAGTTTGGAAAAGAGTTCAATGAACTAGAAGCGTTGCGCGAAAAGCTGGCTGCCGAGCCGGAGCTGGTGATTCTGTTCGGCTCCAATATCAAAGGTGCTGACATCCGCAAACTGGTGACCTTCGGTGATTCGCTGGGCATTAGTGTTAAATACGTTTGCCTGCTGGATTATTCCAACTCGCGCGGTGCGGCGGACATGGGCTTGTTGCCGGACCTGCTTCCCGGATACCAAAACGTAAGCGACGGCGGCATGGAGCCTGGTCTCAATTACGACGAGATACTGGCCGCTCCCGATTTGGATTTTCTTTGGGTGGTGGGATCAAATCCTCTTGCCCAAAACACGCTGGCCGCGGAAAAAGCATTCGTCCTAGTACAGGACCTGTTTCTTACGGAGACCGCAAAACGCGCGACGATCGTGCTGCCGGCTGCTTCGGCATATGAAAAGGACGGCACTGTGACCAATGTTTGCGGCGACCTGCAGCGGCTGAATCGCGGCGCCAAAACCATGGGCGCAAAACCTGATTTAGAAATCATCGGTCTGCTGGCGAAAGAAATGCGCGCCGAATGGTCTGTGCAGAAGCCGGAACAGGTGTTTCAGGAAATTCAGCGGTTGGTGCGCGGTTATAGCCTACCGCTTGCGATCCTCGAGACCGGCGGTGCGGCCGCTACCACGCCTCCCAACGGAAATATCAATTTCAAGCAGCAGCCGGAATTGGTCCGGCCCGCTCGTAACACTCTCTTTACGTCTGGAACCATGGGTCGATTCTCAAATACGTTGAACGCCGTGATGGAGTCGCCCGGCGAGCTTTATCATGATCCGAGCATTCAGCCGGTGGAAGCAGTGAGATGAATTTCTTCCTCGTTAGCCTGATTAAAATCGCCGTCGTCTTCGGCATTTTCATGCAGACGCTTGCCTACTTGCAGTGGGTGGAGCGCAAAGTGCTGGCGCATATTCAATCGCGCACTGGCCCTTTGCGCGTGGGCCCGCACGGTTTGCTGCAACCCATGGCGGACGTGATTAAATTGCTCACCAAAGAAGATCTGCTGCCGCCTTACGTCAACAAATTCTTCTTTTTACTCGCGCCGTTTATTGCCGTCAGCTTGGCATTGGTTTCCATATCTGTGATTCCCTTCGGCCCGGAGATTAATCTTTTCGGCACTCGCACGTTGATGCAGATCAGCGATCTGAACGTGGGGATTCTATTCATCCTCGCCATTAGCGCCGTGAGCGTTTATGGCGTGGCCCTGGCCGGCTGGTCTTCAAACAACAAATATTCGCTTATCGGCGGTTTGCGCAGCAGCGCGCAGATGATCAGCTATGAATTGCCTCTGACGCTGGTGATTGTATCGCCGCTGCTGCTGGCGAATACCTTGAGCCTCCGCGGCATCACCGACGCGCAAGCCGGTTATTACCTGGGCTTTATTCCGCGCTGGAGCATCTTCCAGATGCCGTTCCCGCAGATTTTCGGCTTTATCATTTTCATGATCGCCGGATTCGCCGAAACAAACCGCATCCCGTTCGATTTGCCGGAAGCCGAAAACGAACTGGTGGCAGGTTTCCATACCGAATACAGCAGCATGAAGTTTGCCTGTTTCTTCATGTCTGAATACGCCAACATGGTGACTATCACCTGCGTCGCCACGCTGTTGTTTCTCGGCGGGTGGCATCCGCTGTTTCCCGCGCCGTATTCCAATTGGGTTCCCACGCTATTTTTCCTGTTCTTCGCCGGCGTATTCGCCTATCAGCTAATACAGCCGTCGCGCAAGATGGACCGGTATACCTATCCAGTTTTCATAGCCGGTGCGATTGTGCTGGCTCTCTTATTTGCCGTTCCCGTACTACAGACCGTCCTGGTGCCCGCGTTCTGGTTCGCCAGCAAAGTCGGCGCGCTGTTATTTACTTACATTTGGGTGCGCGGCACGCTGCCACGGTTCCGCTATGACCAGCTCATGCATTTTGCCTGGACGTTTCTATTTCCGTGCGCCTTGGCCAACCTGCTGCTGACCGCGCTCTTCGTGGCGGTCTTCTAAGAGAGCGCAATCTTATGGACACGATTCTATTCCTGATCTTCGCCATCGTGGCGGTCGTCTGCGCGTTCAACCTGGTGCTGCAAAAGCATCCCATCTCAAGTGCTTTGTCGCTCATCGGCGTCATGAGCTCGCTGGCGGTGCTCTATCTGCTGCTGGGCGCGGAATTTATCGCCATGGCGCAAATGATTGTGTACGGCGGCGCGGTGATGGTGCTGTTCATCTTCGTCATCATGTTGCTTAACGCCGGGTCGGAGAAGAGCAGCGGTAAATCCTGGTTCGCTCAAATCACCGGATTCCCGTTACTTTGCGCGCTGGCCGCTTTGCTGGTATTCCTGATCCGGATCGTTTTGCCGCCCATGCATGACGTGCATTTTGGAGACTGGGTGGGCGGTACCGCTGAAGCAGTCGGCATGCTGCTGTTTACCAAATATCTGCTGCCGTTCGAAATCATCTCTATCTTAATCCTAGTGGCGATTCTAGGCGCCGTCGTTTTGGCGCGAAAGGAAATCGATTAGCATGGCTCACGTTCCTTTATCGTGGTATCTCATTCTGAGCGCCATCCTCTTCAGCATCGGCGCTGCCGGGTTTATCTACCGGAAAAGCATCATTACCGTTTTTATGTCGATTGAGCTGATGCTCAATGCGGTTAATCTCACCTTTGTCGCTTTCTCGTACGGATTGCAGCGCGTGGATGGACACATCTATTCCTTTTTCGTGATGGTGGTGGCTGCCGCTGAAGCGGCCGTGGGATTGGCCATCATTCTCACCGTGTTTAAAAATCGCGGCACTCTGCAGATCGACGAAGTCGATTCGATGAAACTCTAACCAAACCGATCATGAATCTCTGGCTCATTCCGTTATTCCCGCTGATCGGCTGCCTGTTAAATGGCCTGCTCGGCAAACGTCTTTCCAAGCCTGTCATCAATTTGATTGCGGCCGGCTCGGTGGCGGCTTCTTTTCTCTACGTTGTGTTCGTGCTGACGAGTCTTTCTCCGCTGAACACTCCGCATACTGAGCATTACTATACCTGGATACAAAGCGGATTCCTCAACATCGGATTTGATTTTCTTGTAGATCGTCTCACCGCCGTCATGCTGCTGGTCGTTACGGGCGTCGGCCTGCTGATTCATATTTATGCGCTTGGCTACATGGAGCATGAAGGCGGCTATTACCGCTTCTTCAGTTACCTGAATTTGTTCATGTTCTTCATGCTGATTCTGGTGTTGGCGGCAAATCTTCTGATCGTATTTGTCGGCTGGGAAGGCGTGGGTCTGTGCAGCTATCTACTGGTCGGCTTTTATTTTCAAGAGAAGTTTGCCAGTGATGCGGCGAACAAAGCATTCATCGTCAACCGCATTGGCGATTTCGGTTTTTCGCTCGCCATTGTTTTGACGGCTATTGCTTTTAAGACGCTCGATTTTGGAAAGATCGCGACGGCGGCGGCCTCCATGCCAATCGAGGCCACGGTTGGCACGATTACAGCAATCACCTTGCTCCTCTTTTTGGGGGCGGCGGGGAAATCCGCCCAGTTGCCGCTCTATGTTTGGCTGCCGGACGCCATGGCCGGCCCAACGCCGGTGTCCGCCTTGATCCACGCGGCAACCATGGTCACCGCGGGCGTTTACATGATTGCCCGCTTATCATTCCTCTATGATCACGCGCCGCTGGCCATGCATGTGGTGGCGATCATCGGTTTGCTAACCGCTGTGTTCGCAGCTACGATCGGCGTGACGCAGAACGACATTAAGAAAGTTTTCGCCTACTCCACCATTTCACAACTTGGCTACATGTTTTTAGGCTTAGGCGTGGGCGCGTATTCCGCCGGTGTCTTCCATTTGATGACACACGCGTTCTTCAAGGCGCTGCTCTTCCTGGGCGCGGGCAGCATCATTCACGGCTTGGGCGGTGAACAAGACCTGCGCCACATGGGCGGCCTCAGAAAAGCCATGCCGGTGACGTTTATGACGCTAGGCATTGCGAGCTTGGCGATTTCCGGCTTCCCCGGCTTCTCCGGCTTCTATAGTAAAGACGCTATTCTGACGGCCGCTTATGAGCATGCTCCCTGGATGTTTTGGGTGGGCGCTATTACAGCCGGGCTGACGGCATTTTATGTCTTCCGAGCTTTTTTCCTGGCGTTCTTCGGTAGGTATCGCGGCCATCACCATCCGCACGAATCGCCTTTAGTCATGACCGGTCCGCTGATGGTGCTGGCGGTGCTCTCGCTGGTGGGCGGATTCATCAGCATTCCTAACTGGCTCGCTCCTATGTTTCCGCTGACCGCGCATGAGAGCACGACTCCTATGGTGATTTCCGCCGCGTGCGGCATTATCGGTATCTTGCTCGCGTTGTACCTGTATGTCATACAACCGGCGCTGGCTGAATCGTTGAAAACCGCGGCTGGTCCCGTCTACACGCTGATCTCAAACAAATATTATGTCGACGAAATTTACGCGGCTGTCATTGTGAAGCCGTTGGAAGGTATCTCGCGAACAGTGCTGTGGAAAGGCGTGGATGAAGGCCTAATAGACAAGGGTCTTGTCACTGGGTTTGCACGCACCGTTCGAGGCTGGGGCTCCCTGCTGCGCCAGTTGCAATCGGGCAGCATACGGAACTACGCCACCTGGATTTTGGCTGGGTCGTTACTGGTCATTTTTGTCTTAGGCCTGTTCGGAGGCACGCGATGAACGTTCTTGCGATCGTCCTGCTACTGCCGCTGGCCGGTTTTTTTGTTGTCACCTCCGCTCCTCGCGCTTCGAAGCTGCCTTTTTACTACGCGTTGGTTACCTCTATTTGCACATTCCTGGCTTCGCTCGGTTTGATTGCGCCTGCCGTTGCGGATGGAGGACATTTTACCTCTGTCATAGACACTCTTTGGGTGGACGTTCCGGGGATGCAGATCCGCTTACACATGGGCGTAGACGGCCTGAATATTTGGCTCCTGCTGTTGACGACGCTCCTGCTGCCTATCGCCGTCTGGTTTACCGAGACGACCATGAAGCATCGCCGCAAGAGCTTCTATGCGATGCTCCTGCTATTCGAGTTCGGGTTGATTGGCGTTTTCTCCGCGCTCGATTTGTTCGTGTTTTATATTTTCTGGGAAGTCGCGCTGGTACCCATGTATTTGATGGTCGGCGCGTGGGGCGGCCCGAAGCGCGCGGTCGCTTCCGTCAAGTTCTTCGTATACACAATGTCAGGCTCGATGCTGATGCTGGGTTCCATCCTTTACCTGCATAGCCAGACGGGTTCGTTCGACTACATCGGCATCATGAATATGTTTTCGGCGGGCAGCGTAAAGCTGGACCCGCAGCAGCAGATGCTGCTCTTCCTGGGATTCTTCGCGGCCTTCGCGGTGAAAGTTCCTATCTTCCCGTTCCACACCTGGCTGCCGGATACGTACGCTGAAGCACCCATGCCCGCCACGTTTTTGTTGGCGGCGGTGATGTCGAAGATGGGCGCTTACGGATTGATTCGCTATTCGATCGCTTTTGCTCCGGGGGCCGCGCAACGCTGCGCTTCCTGGATTGCCGTGTTGGCGATCATCGGCATTATCTATGGTGCGCTGTTAGCGTTGGTGCAGACGAATATCAAACGCTTGATCGCCTATTCCTCAGTCAGCCACCTTGGGTTCATTGTGCTGGGAATCTTTACCTTCACCCAGCAGGGCGCGGACGGCGCGGTGTATCAGATGATTGCGCATGGCTTGTCCACGGGCGCTTTGTTCCTGTTGGCGGGTTACCTGCTGCATCGGCGCGGTTCACTTGAAATCGCGGATTTCGGCGGTATCGCCACTTTGGCGCCGGGTCTGGCCACGGCCTTCTCCATCGCTTTATTCGCAAGCATCGGTTTGCCGACACTCTGCAATTTCATTGGCGAATTTCTGGTGCTGCAAGGCGCAGCCATTGCGACGTTCAGCTGGGCAGCGTGGGCGGCGGTGGGCGTGATTCTCTCAGCCGCGTACATGTTGTGGATGTACCAAAGGACGTTCTTTGGAAAGGCCGCTGACGAATCCAAATCGTTTGCCGACCTAAGCCTGCGCGATTGGATTCCGCTATACCCGCTGATCGCGCTGATGGTTTGGCTCGGCTGTTATACACAATCTTTCATGCCCACCATTTCCGCCGCTACATCGCATCTGCTGCAGCAGACCACGATGGATAACCAAGTCAACGTGGAACTGCAAAAACCGCAGGCGGTTGCTGAGGTTGCCCATGCCCGCTAGCCTGATGCCCGGTTACATCGACTATTTAAGATTCTTACCTGAAATTTTATTGAGCCTGTTCGGCATCGCGGTGATGATGCTTGAAGCGGACGGCCGTTTAAAAAAGAGCTATCTCAGCCTGTTTGCGCTGACCGGCGTTGTGTTGGCGTTCCTGGGAAACCTCCTGTCCTATTCGCAGCCTGGTTTCGCGTTTCAGCACATGCTTGAAGTGGATGAATATGGAGTCTTCTTCCGCGCTGTCATTTTAGCCGTCGGATTTCTATGCATGCTCGCTTCGTTCAGCTACCTGGAACGCGAAGGCGCGGAAGGCGGCGAATATTACGCGCTTATTTTGTTCTCGCTGGTGGGGCAGTGCATCATGGCCACCGCGGCGGATCTGATTATGGTCTTCATCGGCCTGGAGATTTCCTCTATCGCGACCTATATTCTGGCGGGCTATTTGCGCGATGACCGGCGTAACAATGAGTCGGCTTTAAAGTACTTCCTGTTGGGTTCGTTCGCCACCGCGTTTTTGTTGTACGGCGTTGCGTGGGTCTACGGCATTATCGGTTCGACCAACCTAGACCAGATCAAGAATGCGTTGGGGGCTCAAGCTTTTTCGGGACAAGGCTCTTCTACTCTGATCACGCTGGCGGCGGGTCTTATTTTCGTTGGGTTGGCTTTCAAGGTGTCCGTCGCCCCTTTTCAAATTTGGGCTCCGGATGTTTATCAGGGCGCGTCGGCTCCGGTGAGCGCGTTCTTGTCCGCGGGGCCGAAAGCCGCCGCTTTCGCTATTTTCTTCCGCTTGTTCATGACTTCATTCCGCCCCATGAATAACCGTTGGATCTGGTTGACCTGGGGCTGCGCTTTGGCGACCATGTTTATCGGCAACCTGGGTGCGCTCTTGCAGACAAATGTAAAGCGGATGCTCGGCTACAGCTCCATCGCGCACGCGGGTTACGTGCTAGTGGCGTTGACCGCGTGTTCGGGCATGGGCGTTGCCGCCGCTATGTTCTATTTGGCGTCTTATGCGCTGATGAATATCGGCGCGTTCGCCGTTATCAGTTACGTCGCGGGCCGTAACGAGCAGCATGTAAAGATCGAAGATCTGGCGGGTTTGGGAAGGCGCGAACCTGTCGTTGCCGCGTTACTTTCCATTTTTGTATTTTCATTGATCGGCATCCCTTTGACCGGTGGATTCTTTGGGAAGTTCTACGTTTTCCAAGCCGCGCTGAATTCGCATCTGGTGTGGTTGACTGTGCTGGGTTTGATCAACAGTGCCATCGCTTCTTACTACTACCTGAAAGTTATCGTAGCCATCTACATGCACGAGCCGGGTGAAGCGGTGACTCAGCTGGCGCCTCCGTCGCTGAGCCTGCGAGTGGCGATCTGGGGCAGCGCGCTGGGCGTATTGTTCCTGGGGATTTTTCCCGGAGCGCTACTGTCGGTCGCTTCGTACTCCGCGGCGGCTTTCCGTTAGAAGTGATGCACCAGCTCCGTGATTCGCTGGACCTGTAGGAGCCTGGGATGACGCTCGGGCACCTCTTCGTGCTCAAGCCGCCAGGTCCGCGGATGGGGAACAAAGACGGCATTCAGGCCGACTGCAAGTGCCGGGTTTATGTCCGATTTCGGTGAGTTGCCGATCATCCAGGTTCGTTCCGGATGAAAGCCGCGCTCTTGGGCCAGATGGCGGTAGGCGGCTTGGTTTTTCTCTTTCACGATGGCGGCGTGCTGGAAGTAGTGCGCCAGACCAGAGCGATCAATCTTCAAGCGCTGCTCATCCGGATCGCCTTTGGTGAACAACGTGAGGTGGTGCCGCTCGGATAACGCGGCCACCGTCTCTTCCACGCCGTCAATCAGCTCCATCGGCTTTTTGAGAATAGCGCGCGCGAACTCCTTCACGGCCTCGATATCGGATGCCGAAATGTCGCGTTCAGCCAGATGTTGAAAGCACTCGGCCAAATTGCGCGCGAAGTTGAGCGAACCGTAGCCGTGAATCTTGGCGTTGGCAATCTCGATTTCGTCCAGTATGGTGCGCACGTGCTCGCGCGACAGAGTGGAGTGGGCGAGGAAATCACAGAAGCGCTCGAACGCTTCTTCAAAGTAGATGTTGTTTTCCCAGAGCGTGTCGTCCGCGTCGAAGATGAGAAACTGTTGGGCCATGGGTGTTTAGTGGATAGCCTTGGCGTGGCCGTTCAGGGGAGCCAGACGCCTGGCGAGCGCGGTTTGTTCGCGCTGGGAGATGTATTCAGGGACGACGCGGATCAGGTATTCGAGGCGCTCCACCTCCGAACGCAAGGAGAGTACGGTTTGGCGCTTGTCGAAATCATCCACCAGCTGCGCCAGTTGAAAGCTGATGCGGGAGAGTGAGAAATCCGGCTCAGGCTGTTCGCTGTCTTTCTCCAAAGCGAGTAGCGTCTTGTAAGCATCGGTGGCCTTCTGGCGCAGTTCAGAAGATACGTCAGTGACGTCCGCATCGTTGAAAAACTCCACTTCCGCGCGCAGATACGATTTATCCTGATCGATTGAATTAATCCGGAAGCGGCGCTGGCCCATCGCCACCAAATCGAGCCTGCCATCGGGATAGCGCCGCAGCACGCGGTCTACTTTGGCGGTGCAGCCGATGTTCACGATACCGCCGTCTTTGGCGAGTACAACGCCGAATTCGGATTCTGCGGCTATTACGTCCGCGATCATTTCCCGGTAGCGCTCCTCAAAAATGTGCAACGGTAGAGGCATGGCTGGCAGCAATACCAACGAAAGTGGAAACAAGGGAAGAAGCTGCGAGTCCATACCCCCATTATCCGTGGTGGCCAGGAGAGCCTTGGCGGAACGCAGTGAATCCCAGGCGATATACTAGATTTTCCTATTCGTTCAATGCGATGACTTTGAAGCTGAAACGTACCCCCGGACTCTATTTAGTCGGCTTCATGGCGACCGGCAAGACGACCGTCGGGCGCGCGCTTGCAGACGAAATTGGCTGGCCCTTCGTCGACATCGACAGCGAGATTGAACTGCGCGAAGGGAAAGCGATCGCTAAGATTTTCTCCGAACAAGGCGAGCCTGCTTTCCGGGAGATTGAGAGCTCGGTCATTCGTACGCACGTCAAAAGCATTGAAACAGGGCAGCCTTCCGTGATGGCGCTGGGCGGCGGCGCGTTTGTGCAGCCGAGAAATTGGGATCTGCTACAGAACAACGGCGTCACGGTTTGGCTCGATTGTCCGCTCGATACGGTTTGTAAGCGTTTGGGCGATTGTGACCCGACCCGTCCGCTGGCGGCGAACCGTACCAGGCTAGCTAAACTCTTTGAAGACCGGCGGCCGTTATATGCCCGCGCCGACTATCGCGTGGACGCCGATACGGAAGATACCGTTGAGATCCTCAAGCGGATTTTGAGCTTGCCGCTATTTTAGTAGGCGTGCCTCGACTCGACAGTAAACTTCGCCGCGACGCGGTGGCTATTTTCAAAGCCGGACTGGATGCAGCGGATGCCAGTAAAGCCGTTCACGCTCATTTCTCCCTTACCGAACGCGATTTAAAAGCGGGCCGCGTGCGTCTTCCGCTAAAAGCATTTGACCGGATCTTTCTGCTGGCGGTGGGCAAGGCTGCGCCTCAAATGGGCTTGGAAGTGGAGCGCATCATTGGGAAGCGTTTGCTGAGCGGCGGGTTGGCGCTGACTAAACATGGTCACGCGAAAGTGGGGCGGCCACGCGTCGTTGAAATTATCGAAGCAGGGCACCCGATTCCGGACGAAGCGGGCGCGAAGGCCAGCGGCAGGGTGCGCGAGTTACTTCGCGAATTGAATGCACGGGATTTGTTGATTGTGGCGCTTTCGGGCGGCGCATCCGCTCTGCTCAGCGCGCCTGCCGAGCCTGTGACGTTGGCGGCCAAGCAGAAAACCACCGATTTGTTGCTGCGCGCGGGCGCTGATATCTTTGATCTCAACGCTGTCCGCAAGCACCTCTCATTCCTGAAAGGCGGCCAGCTTGCGGCCTTGGCCTATCCGGCGACGGTTGTCAGTTTGCTGCTGTCCGATGTAATCGGCGATCCTATTGACGTCATTGGCTCCGGCCCCACGGCGCCGGATCTCTCTACGTTTGCCGATGCCATTGCGGTGTTGAATAAATATGATTTGCTGGAGCGCGTGCCTGCCGCCGTCCGTGATGTCTTGCAGCGCGGAATAAACGGCGAGTTGCCGGAGACACCGAAGCCGGGCGATCCGCTGTTTAAGAATGTCCACAACATTGTGGTCGGCAGCAATAGCCTGGCGCTGGCAGCCACGGCGCGCAAAGCGAAACTGCTGGGCTACCGGCCGCTGGTGTTATCCAGCACCATGGAAGGCGAAACTCGCGAGGTGGCGCTGGTGCATGCCAGCATTCTGCGCGAGGTTGTGCAATCCGGGCAGCCGGCGCGGCGGCCGGTTTGTATTCTGTCCGGCGGCGAGACCACAGTGACGGTGCGCGGTAAGGGGAAAGGCGGAAGGAATCAGGAGTTCGCTTTGGCTACCGCGGCCGCTATTGCCGGGTTAGCGAATGTGGTTGCGCTTTCGGCTGGGACAGATGGCACGGATGGACCGACCGATGCCGCGGGTGCGATTGTCACCGGCGAGACCGTGGCTCGCGCTAAGCAAATGGGGCTGGATCCTATTAATCATTTGGTTCGCAACGACGCTTATCCGTTCTTTGACGCGCTCGGGGATTTGTTGAAGACCGGGCCGACCGGGACTAATGTGATGGATATCAATGTATTACTGGCCGGTTGAGAGCGGCTCATAAAAAGTCAGGGAATTGTCGCCCTGCTTTAGAACGCGGCTGCGCGTCAATTCGCCGTAACTTTCTTCGAGCTTGAGGCGCGAGGCGTGCTGGGCGATGGCTACAGGACAGCGCATCGCGGCGAGCGTCAGCAGGGAATCACGATATTCGTTGACCTGCTCGTAGGGCGGATCAATGAATACGATATCGGCGGCATGATCCGGCAGCAGTACGCCCGCTTTTCCTCGCAGCACGGTCACCCGGTTGGCAATTCCGAGCGAAGCCAGATTCTCGCGAATCACAGTGAGCGCGGCTGGGCTGCGCTCTATCAAAATCACATGCTTGGCTCCGCGGCTGAG
>DASXGT010000112.1:0-6490 GCA_036488895.1 Bryobacteraceae bacterium
GGGTATCATTGCTTATAAAATTGCCGCCCATGCGGCTGACATCGCCCGCCACCGCAAAGGCGCGCGCGACCGGGACGATCAACTTTCGCGCGCACGCTTCAATTTCGATTGGCGTCAACAATTCGATCTGTCGCTTGATCCTGAAACCGCGGAAGCCATGCATGATGAGACGCTGCCGGAAGAAGGCTTCAAGGACGCGGCGTTCTGCTCCATGTGCGGGCCCAAATTCTGCTCCATGAATCATTCCGCAAAGACGCAGGAATTCACTGAAGAAGAAGCCAACGCAGTACTCGCCGCGCAAGAGACCGAACCCTTAGTCAAAATTTCGTAGCCAAAATTTTGTGACCCAGCCTATTCGCTCAGATGACCGTCTCTTGCTGCTGGCCATTCCGGCTACGCAGGAGTTGGCTGCTTTGGCGCGCGTCTTGATCAGGGGCACAGTCGTGGCGATCGGCGGCCGCGAAGAAATAGCCGTTGCGCAACCTTCGCTGGCCGAGTTTCATAACGTCATGTTCCTCGAAGCCAGTCCGGATCGCATTCCCTGGCGCGGCGCGGGCTTCACCAAGATTCTGGTGCCGCACCACTTGAAAAGTTTACTGCCGCACATCTCTAACGAATTGCAGCGCGTCTTGGCGCCCGGCGGCGAAATCAGACTTGATGAAACTGCTTTCGCCTGATCGCGGAGCCGCGCGCATAGACGGCGGTGTTAGTAAATCGCCGCTTCACCCGGGGGCCGCGTTTTCCAGCGGCGGTGAATCCACATCCACTGATCCGGATGCTCGCGTATTACCTGCTCCAACTGCGTTTGAATCCGTTGCGTATCAATTTGCGCGTCTCCGCATAATTCAATAGCCGGATAAAACCGCAGAATATACCCGTTGCTCGCTTCATCCCACAGCAAGAACCCCGGAATAATGGGTGCCTGTGCATGGTAGGCAAGCTTCACAAACCCAGTATTCGCACAGGCTGCGCGGCCGAAAAAATCCACAAAGACGCCTTCCGCCAGAGTCGTGTTTTGATCCATCAGAATGCCCACAGCCTCGTTCTGCTTTAGCGCTTTCAACACCGCCCGCGCGCCGTCCTTTTTGTAAATCAGTTTGTTGCCTGAAAGCGTGCGCCGCTCCTCCACCAAGCGGTCAATTAAAGGATTATCCAGCGGACGCACCATCACATGCATGGGCTCCGTGAGAAACGCATGCGCAAAAGCGCTCAGTTCCCAGTTACCCAAATGCGCCGTGGCCACCAGCACGCCGCGGCCCTCTCTCTTGGCGTGGTAATAATTTTCCAATCCCTCATACCGGATGAACTTGGCCGCGCTAGCCGCGTTCAGGGAAGGGAAGCGGGCCAGCGCCAGCAACAGCCGCCCTACGCTGCGAAACACGCCGTTCGTGATACGCGTGCGCGCCCGCGCATCCAATTCCGGCAACGCGAATTCCACGTTCTTGAGCGCGGTCCGGCGCAGCTTCGGAATCGCCAAATCCAAAACATGGGCCGCCCCGAATGCCAAACGCGTAGCGGCCGGCAGCGGCAACGCGCGCAGACCAAACACCAGCGCCGAAGCAACCGCGTACTCGGCACGAATCTGAATCCAGCTTTTCTTCTGAGCCAAGGTTGAAGTTTATTCGATCCAGCCGCCGCCCAACACCAGATCGCCGTCACAGAAGACAGCGGCCTGTCCCGGCGTAACCGCGCGTTGCGGCTGCTCGAACTGCACCTCAATGCGCGAATCATCACCTGTGGGGATGAGCGTTGCTTGTGCGGCGGCGTGCTTATTTCTTATCTTCACCTGAGCCGGACGTCGCGCTTGTGGAGCCGCAATGGAAAGCCAATTAACCTCACGCGCCGTCAGCGACTGTCTCATCAACGCTTCGCCGCGTCCCACCACTACACGCTGTGTAGCGGGCTCAGTGGCGATCACATACAGCGCTTCCGGAGCAGCCACTCGTAAGCCGCGCCGCTGTCCCACGGTGAAGTGATGCGTCCCGGCATGCGTGCCCAGAACATGTCCTGCCGTATCTACTATCTCGCCCTGCGTTTCCGCGGGATCAATCCCTTGCTCGGCAAAATAAGCGTTGATGAACGCGGCATAATCGCCGTTCGGCACAAAGCAAATCTCCTGGCTATCGCTCTTCTCGGCCACGGGCAGTCCTAACTCTTTGGCCAGTTCGCGCACTTGTGATTTGATCATGCCGCCCAGAGGGAACAACGTGCGTGCAAGCTGCGCCTGCGTCAGACCGAACAGGAAATAAGTCTGGTCTTTGCTTGTGTCCGTGCTGGCGCGCATCTGATAGCGTCCGCTTGATTCATCAAAATTTAAACGCGCATAGTGGCCGGTGGCGATTTTGTCCGCGCCCGCGCAGTCGGCCATGTCCAAAAACTGGTCGAACTTAATGAAGTTGTTGCAGAGCGTGCAGGGGATCGGCGTGCGGCCGGCTAAGTAGTCATCGACAAAGGGCTTCACCACTTGCCGTTCAAAGCGCTCTTCGAAATTGACCACGTAATAAGGAATGCCCAGTATGGACGCCACATAGCGCGCGTCATAGACGTCGTCGAGTGAGCAGCAGCGGCCCGTCGCGCCGCCTTCCGGAACAAGCTCAGGCAAACGCCGCTGATTCCAAAGCTGCATCGTCATGCCGACAACGGAATGCCCTTGCTGCCGCAGCAGGCCCGCGACCACGGAACTATCCACGCCGCCCGACATGGCTACGGCGATAGGCGTATCAGACGGCAACGCGAGCCTCCGTTCGAGTCGGCTTTCCCGCCGCTGCTATTGTCGCTTCCGCTAATGCATCCACTTCGTCCAGCGTGTTGTATCGCCCAAAGGAAAAGCGCACGCTTGAGCGCGCATCCTTCCGGCTCAGCCCCATCGCGAGCAGCACATGCGAAGGCTCCACGGAACCGCTGCTGCAAGCCGCGCCCGTCGAAACCGCCATGCCTTGCAAATCGAGCGCAATCATCAGCGCCTCCGCCGAAACGCCGGGAAACAGAACGCTGCTGGTGTTCGGCAAGCGGACCTCGCCTCCACCATTCACCTTGATGTCTGGAAGCGCCCCTAACAACTTTTCTTCAAACCGGTCGCGCAGAAGGCAATCCGGTTCCGTGCATAACTCCACCGCTCGTGCAAACGCCATTGCCGCGGGCACGTTCTCCGTCCCCGCCCTGCGCTCGCGCTCATGATGGCCGCCCAGCATGGTGCGCCGCAGCGGCGTTCCCTTGCGCACATACAAACCGCCAATACCCTTCGGTCCGAAAATCTTATGTGCGCTCACCGAATACAAGTCCACGCCCAACGCTTGCATATCCACCGCAAGTTTGCCGAACGCCTGCACGCCATCGGCATGCAAAAAAATCTTCCGCCCCTGAATTAATTTGGCAATCTCCTGAATCGGTTGGACCGCGCCCGTCTCATTATTCGCGTGCATCACGGAAACCAACACCGTCTCCGGCCGCAACGCTTCCGCCACCGCTTCCGCCCGAATCACCCCGCTGGCATCCACCGGCAGGAACGTCACTGCCACTCCGTCGCGCTCCAACTGGCGAAAAACCTCCAGCACGGACGGATGCTCAATCGAAGAAGTAATTACGTGCTTCGGGCCGCTATTTAAACCGCCCAGCAAACCCAGAATCGCCAAATTATTCGATTCCGTGCCACCGCTCGTGAAAATGAAATCCGCGGGCGGTACATGCAGCGCGCCCGCAATCGTCCGCCGCGACTGTTCCAACTGCCGCTTCGCCAACTGTCCCTGGGCATGCGTGCTGGAGGCATTTCCGTACACCTCGCGCAGCGCGGACGTCAATTCTTCCGCCACTTCAGGCGCAAGAAAGGTAGTCGCATTGTGATCGAAATAAGGCATGGCGGGCGGGAAAATTACCGGGTGTTCATTACAATCTTAGCAACGATGCTGCGTGTTTCGAAGCCACCCATCATTACCCTAACCACCGACTTCGGCCTGATGGATCATTATGTTGGCGTCATGCAAGGCGTTCTGCTCAGCCGCTGCCCCGATGCCTATCTGGTGGACATCACCCATGAGGTTCCTCCGTTCTCGCTCTATGGCGGCGCGTATGCCGTGGACCAGGCCGCTCCCTACTTCCCTCCCGCAACCGTTCATCTGGTTGTTGTCGATCCCGGCGTAGGCACGGCCCGCAAGCCGCTCCTGGTCGAAGCCTCGGGGCAGATTTTTATTGCTCCGGACAACGGCGTCTTGAGCATGATCGCGGCGCGCGACGCCAACCTGCGCGCGCGAGAGATCACCAATAGCGATCTCTGGCTGCCCAACCCTTCGAACACGTTTCACGGTCGCGATATCTTCGCTCCCGTGGCCGCCGCTATTGCCTGCGGCTCCGTCCAGGTGCGGGACGTCGGCCCGGCATTGGAAAACATTCAGTTGTTGCCTGATCTGGAACCTGTCCCGCAAGATCAGGGTGTTTGGCGCGGCAAGGTGCTCAGTGTCGACCGTTTCGGAAACGTGATCACCAACTTCAAAGCGGCCAATTTCAAGACTAAGTTTTCACTCCGCATCGGGAGCCGGGAGGTTCGCAAATTTCGCCAAACCTTCGGTAACGTGCGCGGCGACGCTATGGGCGAGACAAGCGACACCCTTTGCTTTGTTTATGCCGGCAGTTCCGGGTATCTGGAGATAGGCATGAACCGGCGCAGCGCCGCCGCCTCCCTGCAGGTATCCCCCGGCGATTCCATCACACTACGCGATACAATTAGCTAAATCTGCAAGGTCTTCCCCCCATGACAACAGCCGAACCCACACTACTTTCCCGCGCCGCTGAATTCCGCGGCAAGCTGCAATCGAAAATCATAGTGACCGACGGCGCTATGGGCACCATGCTCTATGCCAAAGGCATTTTCATTAACCGCTGTTTCGACGAGCTGAACCTGTCCTCGCCGCAAGTGGTGAAGGAAGTTCACCAGGAATACGTCAAAGCCGGGGCGGAGGTGATTGAAAGTAATACCTTCGGTTGTAACCGTATCCGCCTGAGTGCATTTGGTTTCGCCGAAAAGCTAGTGCCAATCATTAACGCCGGAGTTCGGCTGGCGCGGGAAGCCGCTGGTGAACGGGCGTTCGTGGCCGGCGCCATCGGTCCTCTAGGTGCACCGATTGAGCCGCTCGGCCCCCTCTCATTTGCCGAAGCACGGGAACTTTTCAAAGAACAGGCGGAAGCCCTGGTCGCCGCGGGTATTGACCTGATGATCCTGGAGACCTTTTACGATCTGAGCGAATTGCGTGAGGCCATTTTCGCCGCGCGCGAAGCCGCCGGACCGGAAATGGTCATCATGGCGCAAGTCACCGTGGAAGACGACGGCACGCTGCGCGACGGCACCGCCACAGGCGTTTTCACCCGAAGCCTGAATGAATGGCCCGTGGACGTCATCGGCGTGAACTGCTCGGCCGGCCCGAAAGTGGCGCTGGACACTATCGAAAAGATGGCGGCGTTCACTACCAAGCCGCTTAGCGCCATGCCCAACGCGGGCCTTCCGGCGAACGTCGAAGGCCGCAATATTTATCTCTGCTCGCCTGAATACATGGCGCAGTATGCACGCCGTTTTCTGCAATTCGGCGTGCGGGTGATCGGCGGCTGCTGCGGCACCACGCCGGAACACATTAAGACGATCTCCTCTGAAGTGCGTTCCCTGCAGCCGGTGCAGAACCGCGCGCCGGCAGTGGAGATTGTGGAAGAAGGCAAGCCCCCGGTGAAGCGGCTGGCGAAACTTCCGATGGCCGGAAAATCGGAATTGCGCGCCAAGCTCGCAGCCGGTAAGTTCGTCGCGTTTGTGGAGATCCTGCCGCCGCGCGGCGTGGACGCATCCAAGGAAGTGGCGGGCTCCCGTCTCTGTAAAGAGCACGGCATCGATTGCATCAACGTACCGGACGGCCCGCGCGCCAGCGCGCGCCTCAGCGCCCAGGCCACCTGCCAGATCATTCAACAGCAGGCTGAAATCGAAGCCGTTCTACACTTCTGCTGCCGCGATCGCAACATCCTCAGCATGCAGTCTGAGTTGTTGGGCGCGCATTCCATGGGCGTGCGCAATCTCATCTGCATCACGGGCGACCCGCCGCGCATGGGAACTTATCCCGACGCTACGGCGGTCTTTGACGTCGATTCCATCGGCTTAACTAATATCGCCAATAATCTGAATCAGGGCTTGGATATTGGCGGCAACCCCATGGGCTCGCAGACAGCGCTATTGATCGGCGTGGGCGCGAATCCGGGCGCTTCGAACATGGATGAAGAGATGCGCCGCTTCGCCTGGAAAGTGGAAGCCGGAGCCGAATACGTCGTCACTCAGCCGGTGTTTGATCTGAATTTGCTGGAAGCATTCCTGCAAAAGACGGCGCAATACAAACTTCCCATCATTGCCGGTATTTGGCCGTTGACCAGTTACCGCAATGCCGAATTCATGGTCAACGAACTGCGCGTGCCGGTGCCCGAAGGCTATATGGACCGGATGCGCCGCGCCGACAGCGCCGACAAG
>DASXGT010000148.1:0-41193 GCA_036488895.1 Bryobacteraceae bacterium
GCCCGACGGAACCATACTGACAGTCGTTGGCATCGCGAAAGACATTGACCCCCTGCGCTTCGGCGGCACGGATAACCCGCCGCTCTATCGCTCGTTCGCGGCCAATACCGCCGCGGACGGCATCGCCATCCACTTCGATCCTCGGCTGAAGCCGCCCCTACTTGCGATCCGCGCCGCGATTCGCAAGATCGATCGGGATCTGCCCGTCAGGCTCCGCCTCATGCAGAACTGGATTGATGAGGTAAGCCTCGAAATCTGGAATTTCGTCTCGCTGATTCTGATGCTCGGAATTCTCGCAACAATCCTGTCGGCGGCTGGCATCTACGGAGCGGTTTCATTCGCCGTAAATCAGAGCACGCGCGAATTTGGTATTCGCGCGGCACTGGGCGCCCGGCGGCTAGACATCATCCGCTCCGTCTACGTCTCAGGAGGCAAACCCGTGTTCCACGGCCTGCTGGTTGGTTTATGGCTCTCTGTGGCAACGGCTGCCGCTCTTAGCAAGACGCTCGACACCGGTCCTCTGCGTATCAACAACCGTGACCCGCTTTTGTATATTGCGGCGGTTTTGTTACTGGCCACCGCGGCCATGGCGGCGATGTTTGTGCCGGCCCGGCGCGGCGCGACTTCGGACCCCATCGAGGCGTTGAGATACGACTAAAGGGGAGACATCATAGTGCAACCCCGGTCAACGCCCCGGAATTGAGGCAGTCATATCCTGAATATATTTTCTGAGCTGCGACACCTCTACATCGACCGGCGTTTCCAGGGCGGGAGCGTGGCCGGTGACGGCAAATAGCCTTGAAACAGATTTCTCTTTTAGGGCCGCCAGCCGGAAGAGCGTATCCGCGCGGGCATGCCAGTCCTGATCGACTTTGGGTTCTTGGGGCGGTTCGTTCCCGAGAACCGGAGTCAGCAAAGCTGCTTCGTCATTCAACTGCTTTCTGAGAGCGCTTTCGATTTCATGGGTCAAGCTGCCAAGCTCGACGCGCAAGCTTGCGGGCAATCGCTGCTCTTCAGGAAGTGAAAACCGCCGCGCCAAGTCGCGCAATTGAACAGTAAGCGCGAAGCTCTTGCCGGATTCCTCCAGGACTCGATTAGCGAACTGCGTTGCCTCCATTTCACTCCCGAGAGTTTGAACCAGTCTTTTCCGGAGCAACGGGGGCTCAACAATCTCCCGATCGTCCGGTTTTGAAATAACCACCGGAGTACGCCTTGCCGCTAACACTGGCCTGTCAAACGAAACAGCGCTCTTGATCTGATCGGAGGTATACGGGATCGCTGCCAGGGCATGCGCGAGCTCGAATCGGATGGAAGGAGTGGAAATCACGCCATCAATCCGAATGAATCTTCTAGTCCGGGTCAAGGAAGGAACCGCCTCGGCTGCTGCCAGGCTTGTCTGTTGTTGGAACAAAACTTTGCGAACACGCAGTTCGGCGCGGTCGAGATCCTCAGGGTTGAGAGGCAACAAAGGCGAGGAGGAGTGTGCGGTTTTTGCAGTCAAACCAGATGTTTCCCTTCTCGACGGTGCAGCAGATGCCGGCTGCTCTGTTACCGAGTAGGCGGTCTCCGTGACTTCGATGTCAGGTCCATTTCGAAATGCCAGACGTTTCCGGATGATATGCCAATCGAGCTTGCGTACGGTAAGCAAAACCTCTAGCACGTTCGTGTCTAAAGCCGCGTCCGGCTGAGTACGAGTGAGGCATAGCGTAACGAGTCCCGCCTCTGTTGAAACACTCTCATGGAAAGTGGTTTGCCGGGCTCGCCACTGGAGAAAGGAATCGAAGTTTAATGGATCTTCCCAAGCAAGCAGACTCGGAACGCGGCCGAACCAAATGGGAACGTCCGCTGCCGCCGTTCGGGGTATAGTGCGGCCGCCTCGCGTTATTTCCTTGTCGATCACTAATCCGCCGCGCCGCAATCGAACTTTTTGAAGCACGAGTTTTCCACTTTCGGATTTCCGCGCGTGCTCGAGTGAATTCCGGACGTTATGAATGAATTCATCCGCCAGCAAAGGTGTCGGCGAGAGCGTGGACAAATACACGAAGGCGAAGAGTGCCGCTATGGAAGCGACACCCGCGATCCAGGCTGGGCGAAAAGCCGCTCCGTTGAAGAAATCACGGATCACGCGCGTCCACTGAGCGGGTCGATGACGATCCAGCATTGACGCCGCCACCAATGCCTGGCGAACCCGGTTGAGTCTGATGTCGCTGGGCACGCTCGGGAACAGCACTTTTTCCCGAAACTCGATAAAGGACCAAACTCCCTGCTTCAGATTTTGCAATTCGGCCGAGCAATGCCAGCAGCCGCGAAGATGGCTGTCCAACTGGGCCAACTCGTCCGCCGGGAGGTCGAGCTCCAGATAACGCAGTAGAAGTTCGGCTGGCGGATGAGCATCGGACCGCGCCCACTCTAGCTTAGACATTGGTCTGTTTCCCAATCGCTTTGAGCGCGCGCGAACAAGCGTCAAACACCGAGCCGACGGTAACACCGCACAGTTCCGCGATTTCTCTGAATTTCAATCCTTCCGCTCGTAGCATGAGGTACTGGCGCTGAATGGCTGTCAATTTTTGAACTGCGGCCCGCAAGCTTTCGGTGCGTTCGCGATCGAGAGCCGCGGTTTCCGGAGTACCCTCTGTTAAAATTCGGTGGTCCCAAACCTGCTCCGGAAAATCTCCGAAGCAGCTGACACGCGAAGTGCGGCGGAATTCGTCCACGCGCAAACGGTACAACACCCGAATGAGCCAGCTTTTTGGGTTTTCAATGTGAACACCGTTCCGCAAGTTGGCATGTAACCGTAGAAATCCTTCCTGCAAAAGATCCAGTGATTCGTCCACGGATGACCCACTTAAAATCAGAAAGCGGTAGCAGGATTCGTAATGTTCCTCGTAGAGCCGTAAGGACTCCGAACCCGCTTTCGCGTTGCCGTTAAGACCGGCTTGCGAGAGTTCCAATGTGAGATAGGCTGGGTTCATTTCAAATTTGCGAATTCACTACGGGGATGGGTCCTTCTTAAATGACGAAAATTGTGTACCGGTTTCAGGGCCGGCTGTGTGAATTACACGTGAAATTTGCGTTGCCGAAATTTCACGTGATCGTGACGCGATTGTTCCAAATAAGCCCCTGAAAAGCGAGCCAGCACCTCGTCTGAAGAATAGCTCCAGCGCGGCTCACCGCGTGGAGCGGAAATACGAGGTCTCTCCGCACAATGTTCTATTTTCTCTCCCATGTTTATAAGGGATGCCGATTAATACTCGCCGCACTGCTTACAACGCAAGCGCTCTTACTCGCTCAAGCCAATTACGGAAGCATCAGCGGCACCATCACGGATCCAAGCTCACGCTCGATTCAGAAAGCGCAGGTCGAAGTGACTGCAAATGATCAGGGCCGGCAATACAGAGCGCAAACGAATGAATCGGGAAACTTCGTGATTACTCAGCTTCAGCCGGGTTCCTACAGCATACGCATCCATGCGACCGGTTTTCAGACGTTCGTGCGAACGAGTATCCCCGTTTCAGCCGACCAGACCACTCGCGTCGATGAGCGGTTGGAGCTGGGACAGACTACTCAAGAGATTGTCGTACAAGACTCTCCTCCAGCGCTCATGACGGATCGAGCGGAAGTAAGCGTAACGCTTGGCTCTAAACAGATAAACGATCTGCCAGTCGCGAGACGCAATGTAACCGGCATCGAATCCATATTTCCCGGCTCTCTGCCTGCCACCACACAAGTTTCGGGAAGCGAGAATTCACAGTCGGGCATACAGTACTACAACAACGGTTTAGATAGCGCGTCCACAAACTACTTGCTCGACGGGCTCGACAATAATGATGAGGTGCTGGGATTGATCGTCATCAATCCTCCGGCCGATTCCGTACAGGAATTTAAATACACATCGGCGGATTTCGACGCGGAATTCGCGCGCGCCGGAGGTGCGGTGATCCAGGTGCAAACCAAATCAGGCACCAATCAGCTGCACGGCAGCTTGTTTGAATATTTTCAGAACAGCTACCTAAATGCCCGTAATCCGTTTACGGAGCCAAACGGTCCCGCCCCTTTTCGTTGGAACCAGTTCGGCGGATCAGCCGGCGGCCGAATTCTACGCGACAAAATCTTCTTTTTTGGTGATTACCAGGGCGTGCGGCAACGCAATGAAGCCTCACTCATTACTACCGTGCCGACAGCCGTGGAGCGCGCCGGCAATCTGAGCGCATTGGGTGTACCCATTTTCGATCCGTCCACGGGCGATGCGAACGGCGCCGGACGCCAGCAATTCTCAGGGAACATGATTCCCGCCTCTAAACTGAATCCCGCTGCCCAAAATCTTGTCGCTATGCTGCCGCTGCCGAACTCCGGGCCAGCGGGCGCAGTCAACAACAACTACACCGCGAGTGGCGCTCAAGCGCTGGACAGCGGACAGTACGATGTGAAGATCGATCACTACATCACTGACCGGCTGCGCTATTTCGCGCGTTATTCGCTTGGAAACTATAACACAACCGGACCGGCTGCATTCGGCAACGCGGCCGGCGGCCCAGCTCTCAGCGGCGGGTTCGCGGGCATTGCCAATGTACGAAATCAAAATGTGGTCGCTAGCTTGTCCAATACGTTTTCTCCGTCGTTAATCGGGGATCTGCGCATTGGATACTCGCGATATCGCGTGAACGAGAATTCGCCTGACACCTCCTCCGCTGGTACCGCAATTGGCATACCGGGCGTGAACATCACCGGACGGCCGGATACTAATGGTCTGCCTTCGTTCATCCTTAGCGGTAACGGCGGATTCAGCATGGGCTACGGTAGCGGCGTGAATGGCTGCAACTGTCCTTTGTACGAACGGGAAGGCACGATTGAAATCGCTAATAACTGGACTAAGATCATGGGCAACCACGAACTCCGGTGGGGAGCTGACATCATCAACCGGCGGTCGCAACGGATCGCAAGCGACAGCACGCGAAACGGCCAATTCAATTTCACTCCCAGCACGACGGGCGCCGCCGATGTCAATGGCTCGGGCGCTTCTGTAGCAAGTTTGCTGCTTGGCTCTCCCAATGCGTTCACACGTCAAGGTGACACGAAGGCCGATGCCGAGGACGCGCAGACTCAGATGGGTTATTTTATTCAAGACATCTGGCGGGTCAGGCACAACTTAACTGTCAATTTCGGCCTGCGTTGGGACACCTGGCTTCCGAACGTCAGCGTAAATCCAGGAGAAGGTGGACGCTATGAAGTTGCCACCAATACCTACTATGTGGCCGGAATCGGCGGCAATAGTAATTCGGCGGGTATGCAAACGCAGTGGCATAACATCTCTCCCCGGCTTGGGATTGCCTGGAGTGTCAATCCGAAAACCGTGATTCGCGCCGGCGGCGGTCGCAGTTATTTCGAAGTCCCATTTGGTTATTTGTTTGGCATGACTGCCGCTGAATATCCAACTACGGTCACGCAGAGCATAACGGCTCCAACCCTTTATACGCCGGCCTTCAATTTGAGCGCCGGTCCGCCGCCCATTGTGTTTCCGGCAATCCCGGCAAATGGACGCATGCCTCTGCCCAACGGTGTTTCAACCGATTATCACGCGGCCGATTCTCCGTATCCTTACGCTGATGTCTGGAATTTCAGCCTCGAGCGCAGTTTGCCCGGCGATGTCGTGCTCACGTCATCGTATGTTGGAAATGTCGGCAAAAATCAGCGCGGCGTGCGGCCGATCAACCAGGCGATTCCTGGTCCAGGCCCCCTCAATCCCCGCCGTCCTTTATATCAGGAGTTCGGGCTGACCCAACCCATTTCAGAACGATCAACGGGTGGAAACACCAGCTACAACGCTCTTGAATTGAAGGCCGCCAAGCGTTTTTCGCATGGAGTTTACTTCTTTGCCAGCTATACATTTTCGAAGGCCATTGACGACGGGTTCGGGCTGATGGTGAACGACCGGCTGAATCGCGGAGTAGCATCGTTCAGCCGCGCGAATGTATTCACGCTCGGTCACACAGTGGAACTTCCGATTGGCCCAGGCAAATTGTTCCTGCATAACGCGCAGGGCTGGCAAAAGCAGGTCTTCGGCGGTTGGCAGTTTAGTGGAATCACTTTGCTTGAAAGCGGTCTGCCGTTTTCGCCTACGCTGAGCAATAACGCGTCCATCAACGCAGACATTTCTCTGAGACCCGATACTATTTCCGGAGCGAATCCATATGCGGTTCCTGGAGGCCAATCACGAAATCAGTGGTTCAATCCCGCCGCTTACACAGTTCCCGGGCTGTATCTCTTCGGAAATGCCGGTCGCGACTCTCTGCGCGGTCCTTGGTTTCCTTCAGCCGATCTAGCGCTTTTCAAAACATTCACCATCACGGAAAAGGTGAGGTTGGGCCTTCGTTGGGATGTGTTTAACGCCTTCAACGCAACTCGCTTGAGCAACCCAAATGGAGCCATTGATGCGGGACCCAACAGTGTCGGCCGGATCACCGGCATCACAGCTCCCATGCGTCAACAGCAAGTGGGTCTTCGGTTGGAATTCTAATGCGGGCATACAGATTCGCGAGAACTCTTTTACTCCTCGGCTGCTTGACTGCGAAAGCACTCTTGCCGGCTGGCGCAGGTTCCCAGGTGAAGCTGTTGTCAGAGCATCCGGGACCGCGGCCCCCTGAACTCGACCGCAAATGGCCGGCCATTGTGACCCACACGCATACTTGGCGATTTCCTGCCGGGGAAAAGCCGGAGCCTAATAGCTTTCCCCAAGCAGAGCAGAATCTGGTTGACTGGTGCCGGAAACTCGGCATCAGAGCGGTTGGCGCCGGAAGCGCCTGGAATCCCGATGTGGAAGCAAACTTTCAGCGCTTTGAAGGGCCTGACCGGAATTTGTATTACTCGGGACGCTTCGATCAGAAATCGGTCATGGACGTTGCCGGGGTAAACCGGACACTCGAAAATTTGAACACCAAATCAGGCGGCGGCACATTGTTTTATTTGGACAATGAAACTCCTAAGAGCCGGATGGGGCACGTATGGTGGTTCGGCTATTTGTACGATTATCCGGCGTGGCACGATTACTCGCAGGATCGACCCATTAAGTACTTCGAGAATGACCCGTCCGTGGAAGTGAATCCGTTGACCGGCGAGCCCCACACCCGGCGCAATCTATTTGAGATTATGGCCATCCAAAGAAAAGCGGGGGCCCTCGGAATTTTTGCGCACCCGACGCGCTGGTGGGTCAGCGATGGAAAATTCATCACGAACATTGCTGCAATGGCTGGCCTCTTTCTCACAGCGGATGGCTACATTGACGGAATGGCGGTTATGGGAGACCGCGTTTATAACAAGCCATACCAGGACCTGTGGTTTTCGTTTCTGGATACCGGAGCTAAAGCGCCAGGTTTCGCCGAAACGGATTTTTTTCTGAACAAAGCGAACCAGCACTCTGAGCTTGATACATTCAGGAACTATCCGCATATAGGAGACCGCCGGCTCACCGAGCAAGCGATTCGCGACGTAGCGCGAACCGGCGAGGTCTTCTTTGGCAATGGCGGCTTCCTCGATATTTCGGTCGATGGCGTACCTATGGGTTCGGTCTGCAGAACGGCGTCCGGCAAACGCCACAAATTGCGAATCGAAGTGTACCCTCCGGCCGAAGCCAAACTGGGTCGGATTGAAATCATCGGAAAACATGGCACGGTTATCGCGTCAAAAGATAACTTTCCGGGAGGTGTTTTGGAATACGAGCTTCCGGGCCGAAACGATGCCGATTATGTGGTCGTGCGAGCTTTTGGCGCAGGTGACGATCCGAGTCACGATCCGGACCATGTCCGGAATCTGGTGGTTTCGAATCCCGTTTATCTTTGGCCGCAAGGTTTCCAGGTCAAAGCTGCTCGCACCGCCTGCACATTCCGTATCGACGCCAAGAGCAAGTGGAACGGCGGGTCGTTGGAATTTCAGACCACAGACGGGCGGCTCATCCGGCGCGAGCGGATTAATCCCGGCGTCATTACCGGAGTAGTCCCAGCAAATGCCCGGATTTTATTGTCGAAAGAAGGACTCAAACCCCGCATGTTTTACATTGCCATGGAAAACCCGGAAGTGGAGAAAAATCTGTCGTACCTCACCTATGGTGAGTTTCGAAAGGATTATCCCAACCTTAAGAAAGGCATGGTGCCACCGCAAGCATTTCATCTGGCGGACTTACGACGGGCGCTCAGCAGTATTGATTACGAGCTGAAGTAAGATTCCGGCACGGTATCAAAGACCGCGGAATAAAACGGAACATTTCTTGGCAGTCTGCGTATTCAGCAGAAGTAACTTATAGGAGCTTCTCGATGTACGCTACCAGCCTGATTTTCTTGTCTTTTGCTCTGGCCAGCGGATTGGCGGCGCAGGAAGGATCATTCGACAAAACTCTTGTGGTTTCCGGCCCGGTGAATCTTGATATCAAGACCGCGTCGGGTGGAATCACTGTGACGCAAGGCTTGGCGGGGTCCGTGCAGATCCATGCGATTCTCAGGGCTGAGCACGGATGGTTTGGTTCGGATCATTTAGAAGAGCGTATGAAGGAGCTGGAACGCCACCCGCCTGTGGAGCAGAACGGTAACCATGTGCGGGTGGGCTATGTACAAGGCCGCGATCTGCTGAGAGGCATTTCGATGCGGCTCGAGATTCGGACGCCTTCAGATTCGCAGATTCAAGCGCGTGCCGAATCGGGAGCAATTCGAGTGGACGGCGTCCGCGGGCCGGTGGAGTGCAAAACGGAATCGGGAGGAATTGAAATCCATGATGTGGTGGCTGATGTGCGGGCCGCCGCCGAGTCTGGAGGGGTGCACATCAGAAATATCAAAGGCTCAGTATCCGCGCGCGCCGAATCCGGAGGAATTGAAGCGATGGAAGTGGCCGGCAGGATAGATGTGGAGACGCAGTCGGGTAGCATTCGGCTAGATCAGACCTCGGCTGCTCCGATTAATGCGAGAGCGGCGTCCGGAGGCGTGACCGTGAAACTTGCGCCCGCGAGCGGCTATGATATCAGCGCCGAGACCGCGAGCGGCCGCATTTCGGTTCCAGCAATGATTGTCCAGGGCGCTTATTCTCCCCACCATATTGACGGAAAGATTGGCAACGGCGGACCGTTAGTCAGAATTCGCGCTGCATCGGGCAGCGTTCGAATCGATTAGTCAGCCGTTAATAGGGGCGTTCCGCGGCATTGTTTCCGGGAGGGTCGTAATCACAAACCCAGATATCGCGGTCCTTGTCGTGCGCGACCGCGCAGCCCAGGTAGCCAGTATCTTTCCAAACAACCTGGGTGTAGTGATGGCAGCTGCGTCCCGGATCGATGCAGGCATTCTTCTCGCGATCGTAGTTCGCCGCCTCCGCCGCCCAAGCCGCAACGATTCCGGCGGCATTCATCCGGCCCGGCGACGTATACCCAATGTTCTGTCCCGGAATGCCTTGCATCTTGGAAGCACCAGTTGCGGCCAACGTCTTCGCCCACGCCTCGGCTCGCGCCGCCAGTGTGTTCGACCATTTGAGCGGCGGCACTCCTGTTTTCTGCCGCACGGCATTATGTGCCGTCAGCATCTCGCGGGCAAACGGCGGTAGCGTTTCCGGTCCGCTTGCCGCCAATGCGCACAAGACGGCTCCGCAAGTGATTCCAAGTATTAGCGCGATCCGTTTTCGCATTTCCACTCTGGCCTTCTTACACTGTAAGCCGGCGCCTAAAATCCGGGATCTTGCGCAGCGCTCCCAAAGCAAGGCGGCCCCCAACCTCTATTCCGGACGGGCCGGCGCCAAATTTCCAATTGAAGCGGCAGTCGTGACCCACGCAGATTCCAAGCCACTACGGATTACGTAAGATTGGTGAACATTTCGGAATTCGAAGGCAGTGGCGCGGTCATCTAACTCTTGCAATGTGCCAAGTTCGATGCGCGATTGGAGACTCCCGGTCTTCTTCTCGAAGATACCGCCACTCTTGGGCTTAGCCGTAAGCGGTACGGGGGCGCCACCCACCTGCAAAGTTTCTAGTTTGACTTCTAGCGAAACATCGATATTATGGCCGTAAAACTGTCGAACGCGAACGATACGGGCAGCCACAGGCGTTCCTTTTGGCGCAATGATTTTCGAACCATTCCGGATCGGCGTAATCAGCTTACCTTTAATAGGATCGCCCGCGGCCGCGACCCTGGTGTCGACCGCTTGATCCAACGACACTTTGAACGAAAGTCCGGGAGGTATGACTAAGGCCTTTAAAGCCTGTCCGTTAGGCCTATCTGGGGGGTCCACGGGCGAGTCGAAATCGATCTTCGATTCACCTAGAAACTCGTGGCAGCTGGAAAAAGCAATATGGTTTTGCGACTCAGTGCCATTGGGGTAGATGATGCGCAAGCTTGCGCCACTAGGAAGAAGAAAGTCATTACCCTTAAGGCGCATGCCGTTATAGTCCAGCGTGTTGGTCGCATAACAGGCTCCGGTTTCTGCGGGAAGGCGGCTCGTGCGGATCACCAGCCGGATGAGATCAGCACTCTTGGGGTCAACCCAAAACGTGCCATCGTAAGCAGTAATAACACGGTGTGGTTCTCTACCGTACAAAAAATGACTTTTTTCCAACGGGACACGAAAGCCGAATTCCGAAGCAGGACGGCCATCTTGAGTAGTCTCGCCATTGTAAGTGAAGCTGGCTATATCGCCGCGAAATATCGCAGTAAGAAAGCCGGCAAAACTTCCCGTGGAAACCGACCCTTCATGCACGATGTCCAAGAGATCGCGGTCGTTAAACTTGCTCTCGCCTACCCAAGAGAACATTTCCCTAGTCGATGTCATCGCGACGTCCAGCCGCAGACGGTCCGAACTGCTCATTTGAGCGTTCGGCCGTTCGTGGCCTGGGTCACAATCGGCATTGAAACCAGCGTCGGCCGCATACAAAGTACGGTCGATCGTCTGCGTGCACATGTAGCGAGGTATCCGGTCCAGCGAAGCGGCAACCTGAGCTTGGACCATTTTCAGGAGATCTGCCGGGTCCTGCCGAGCCTGCAATTGTAAAACAATGCCGAACGCCACGAAGAGCCGCGTGCACATGTCGAACTTAGTTTAACCTCGGTAAAAAATACCGCAAGGTCAGATGAGAATTCGCCCAACAAGTACTTTACAATATAAAGTTTTAAGTGCACAATCTTTTCATGACGAACCTGGCTCACAACAAGAATGTCTGCATTTCTTCTTACGATTGGGTAGAGTACTTCTATCAAAACGCGCCTGAACCGATACTTCCCTGGGGCGACGGCGTACGCTTATCTGGCGCCGAAAAGCGGGCCGTGATCGCGTCCATTCAGCAGTTCCAACTGGGAGAAGGCGCCAGCGGCGCGCGCATGTTGGAGCGCGCGCAGCGTTTCTCCCGGGAAACGGGAGATCTCGGGCTAATTGCCGCCTTGAAGCTTTTCTTGCGGGAGGAGCAACGGCACAGCAAGACTTTGGCCCGGTTCCTCCAGATGGAAAACGCGTCTTGTCTGCGGAAACACTGGGTGCACAGCGTTTTCCGCTGGGTGCGCGGGATCGCAAACCTGGAATTGTGCCTCAAGGTCTTGGTCACCGCCGAAGTATTGGCCCGTCCGTATTATGCCGCGCTGCGTGACGCGACCGGTTCGCCATTGCTCCGCAGCATCTGTCAGCGTATCTTCGAGGAGGAGGGCGCTCACCTGCGCTTCCAGGCCTTCGCGCTCAGCCGCTTCCAGAATCGGCATCGCCGGCTTACGCAAGCCCTCATTAAGATGTCTCACGTCGTGCTGCTAGCTTGTACTGCAGCCCTCGTCTGGGCGGAACACCAGACGGTCTTCAAATCCGCCGGGCGCACATTTCGCCAATTCTGGGAAGAAACGTGGCTGGAGTTTGATTCGCTGTACCGGGCGGCTTCTTTGCACGGCGTACGCGCTATGTCATGAAAGTTACAGACTCGAATAAGTCGCAATATAGTAACCCCAGGGTAAGAGGATGCGTCGCATTGCCATGTTTCAGCGAGTTGCTCTGCTCTTTGCTTTTTCCATCGGCTGGGCATACGCCCAAGTGTCAATTCCGAACACACCCGCTGGCCAGACCCTCGGCGCATGGCTGGACGTGTTCAACAGTGGCGATCGCGCAAAGATCGAGCCCTATGTCAAAACAGTGGACCAGTCGCAATCTGCCGATGGGATGATCTCATTTCGCAACCAAACGGGAGGGTTCGAGCTGCTGTCGATTGAGAGCAACGAGCCATTGCATATTCGCTTCCGCGTTAAGGAGAAGAATGGGCAAACCATTGCGCTCGGTAACCTTCTGGTGAAAGACGGCCAGCCGCCCACAGTCCAAACCTTCGGACTGCGCGCTCTACCCCCGGGAGTGGTGCCGGAAAACTTAGTTCTGGACACTGCCGAACGTAAGAAGGTGATTGACGGCGTGAGTAGCAATCTGAAGGATTACTACATCGATCTGTCCCTAGCGCAGCAGATGGCCGATGCCCTGCAAACCCACGATGCCAAGGGTGACTACAATTCGATTTCAGATGGTGATGCATTTGCCGCGCGCCTGACCACCGACCTGCAAGCTGTGAGCCATGACAAGCACCTGCGCGTGGACTTCAATCCTTTTAAGATGCCGCCTCCACATGCGCCTTCTCCGGAAGATAAGGCGCGCTTTCACCGGCAGATGGAACACGCCAATTGTGCGTTCAGCAAGGTTGAGATTCTGCCGAATAACATTGGCTACATCAAGTTTGACGGGTTCATGGATGCCTCGTTCTGTGGGTCAACAGTGGTTGCCGCCATGGGTTTTGTAGCGCACACCGATGCGGTTATCTTCGACCTGCGCCAGAACGGCGGGGGGCAACCCGCCATGGTCACGTTGATTGCGAGTTACCTGTTTGATCGCCCGACGCACCTGATAGATATTTACAACCGCAAAGAAGACTCGACGACGCAGAACTGGACTTTGTCGTACCTGCCGGGACCCAGATTGACGAAGCAACCGGTGTTTGTGTTGACGTCGAAGCGGACATTCTCTGGAGCCGAGGAGTTCGCCTTTGATCTAAAGAATCAGAAACGGGCGACCATCGTCGGCGAGACGACGGGCGGGGGAGCTCATCCGGTATCGGGGCACCCAGTTGGCGGCTACTTCATGGTCGGCGTGCCGTTTGCCAAATCACTCGACCCGGTGACGAAGACAAATTGGGAGGGAACTGGCGTCGAGCCAGATGTGAAAGTGGCGGCCTCCGACGCCCTGACGCGTGCCCAGGCCCTTGCGATGGAGAAGATTCAGACGAAGAAAGACAGTAAGTAGCGAATTACTGGAACAAGCTCTAACCTGGGTTGCAGAACTCAAAATGCGGCGCTTTAAGCGATACCGCCGCTCGCGAATCAAGTTGGCTCCGGCGGTGCGCGCCAACACCGTCGAGGCCCTCGCCGGCGGGAGTCTCTCTTAGCTAAGATAACTTCCGCTACGCCGTGATTCGGGAGCGTCTGCAAACCACATCTCTCCAAATGTCCGACGTGCGATTTTCACACTCGAAGCGTTGGAATGCGGAATTTGAGCATGGCACGTCTCTCGGTAAATAGATCAAGTTGCATGATCACGTAAGCTGAAATAGAATTCGCAGGTAGCGTTCTTGCGTGAAAGTTGCGGGTGACGTCCTGTTTGATCTAAGTTTCTCTTCGCCGTCAGTTGACTTCAGATGCGTGCGGCGCAGCGACGCCGTTCAACCTATGAGCTATAACAATTGTGGGCTGCATAAAATTGAACTTTTTGGCTGCTGCGACACAATCCATGCCACAGCTGTTTGACGATTTTGATTTTCGGTTGCTTGACGACCCTGAGTTCAGGGAGGATGCTGTTCGCGAAGAATTGGTCGCACCTCTGTTGCGGGCGCTCGGCTATACAGTCTCGCCACCCTACCGCATCATCCGCAGCCGAAAGCTCGATCATCCTTTTGTCCATTTCGGGACGGTACGCAAGGGAATTACGATTATTCCGGATTACCTATTGGAGCGTGACGGTGAATATGCATGGATTCTCGACGCCAAAGCACCGGGCGAGAACATAAATACCGGCAAGAATGTCGAACAAGCTTACTCCTATGCAATGCACCGCGACATCAGGGTGCCGTTATACGGTCTGTGTAACGGCCGCAACCTTGTCGTATATCACGTCAGCGAGGCGGAGCCGGTGATTGACGTGGCCCTGCAGGATATCGAGAGTGTCTGGCCCATGATCCTTGGCATCTTGGGCTGTCGGTCTGCGTGGCCAAACGGGCTGCAGCCAGGATTCTTCCCGGATATGGGGCTGGCGTTGTTGAAAGCGGGTTTAGCACATGACAACGCGGGGAAGAACGTTTTTCTCATGTTTGCGTCTGTGCTCGTGACAATGGTGGCAAAGGTCGAGGATGGTCTGTATTCATTGAACGGAATTTATGACCCGCAGGGCACTTCGTTCATCGCGACGTTCGACTTTGGGCCGGAGGAATATAAGGCGTTCCTAGCAGTACTGGAGGACGACTTACGGGAAAATGTAGCATCTATGCTGTCGCGACAACCCTATCGCGTTTTCTTTGACAATGGAAGGCAGCCATGGCTGACAATCATGGGGGAGTTGGGCAACACAACTTTCACCAACGAGAATGAGAGCTACCGGCCATTTCGAGCAGAAGCCTTTTTGAAAGATGCTGCGCCAGAAGAGTTTGTAGAGCCGGAAAGCGCGTCTTAATTGGACATACAACGCGCCAATCGCAGAAATGATTCGTACATTCGAGGATCGTGTCTGGATTGTCTGCCAATCGGAAGTTGCTTTTGAGTCCGGGGCGCTGCTCGCGCTCCGGGGCCACTCTGAACTGAGGCGGGGACAGGCTGCCGCCCCTTTCCCGCATCTCCGCTAGCGGCATCCTTCACTCGCTGCGCTTCGGATAGTTTTCTTGACGAAGCCGAACACTTCTAATAGTGCTGTAGCGCAATCATAGGATCGATTGAAGCTGCTTTGCGAGCCGGCAGAGACATCGCGATCAACCCGGTCGTGATCAACCCACCGGCAACAATCAGTAGCGTCGCTGGATCAGTGGCGCTTATACCGTAAAGAACAGCCTTTAAATAGTGGGCCAACCCGAGTGCGCCAGCCAAGCCCACCGCAACGCCAATAACGATAAGCACTGATCCTTCCTGCAATACGAGTCGAAGTATCCGGCCTCGCGCCGCGCCCAGTGCGATCCTGATCCCTATTTCACCCATGCGCTGGCTTACCGTGAAGCTAAGCAGACCATAAACTCCGATTACGGTCATCAGAACTGCGACCGCAGCAAAGCTGGCCAACAGAATCCCGTTAAATCGCGGCCCGGCGGTCATGTCGTCAATCTTTTCGTCCAAGGATTCAAACTTCACCAAGAGACCCTGATCCGCCTTCCGAATTTCCGCCCGTATCGCCGACTCAAGACTTTGCTGGCTGCCAATGCCCCGCACAATCAATTGAAGCGCCGTCGCTTCTGGATAGGTCAAGCCGTTAACGTAAGCCTGGGGACCAGGTTTCGTATCAAGCCCACGGTTCTTTGTGTCGGACACAATCCCGACAATAGTCTTCCATTGATGTAGTGGACCGCCCATGATTTGCTTTCCGATGGGATCTTCACCTGGAAAATAAGATCGGGCGGCCGTTTCATTAATGACTGCGAGCGTGTTCGGATGAAGCAAATCACTCTGCTCGAAGAATCGTCCGCGGACTATTCGGATTCCGGCTGCCTTCGCAAAGCCATCAGTGGCGCCGCACACATGAATAACATCGCCGCGATGAAACGCCTCCGACGCCTCCGGAGCAGGCCGATCGGATCGAGAAAAGGTCGAAGACAGAAATCCCGTTGATAGGGGCGTACACTCCGACTGCGCGACAGCCTCGGCCCCCGGTATTCGCCTGGCAAACGTCAAAAGGCCGGCTATTAGCTCATCGCGCCTACGATTTTCGAGCTTGGTCCCTCTTAGTGGAATCGTGACAGTTAAGACGTGTTCCGGTTGAAAGCCGAGCCGATCGTTTCTCAAATGCCACAAAGTCTCCAAGAGCAATGACGCACCAAACAGCAATATCAAAGACAGAGCTACCTCGGCAACCACCAGAGCGCGTTTTGCGAAAAGGTAACCCGCCGTCATGCCTAGCCGCCCTGATTGCTGAAGGATCTGTTGAATGTTCATCCGGCCGGTACGCAGCACGGGCAAGCCGCTAAAAATGAGGGTCGTCAGCATCGAAACGGCTAGGCCGATTGCGAATACACGAGCGTCGAGCCTCACCTCGCTGAGCCGAGGCAGTTCACCGGCAGCGTAGTGGACAAACCCCCGTAAAACAGCGTTGACGAAAATGACGCTCAGAGCGAAGCCGCCCGATGCAAGCAGGATGGCTTCTGTGAACAATTGTTTTGCCAAGCGCCTTCGTCCCGCCCCGATAGCCGCTCTCACCGCCAGTTCGCCGGATCGCGCCGACCAGCGCCCTAGCAAAAGATTTGATACGTTTACGCAGGCAATCAATAGAAGGCAGCTCACGGCCCCAATCAAGACCGATACCAGCAGCTTTGCGTTTCCTACGCGGTGTTGCTGTAGCGGTTCAACCACCAGCTTGGTATCGGAGCGAAACATCAGTGGAACGGCGGACTTGCTGATGGCAAATAGGCGTTGTAGGTCCGATCGCGCCTGCGTGATGGTTACACCGTCTTTCAGCCTCCCGTAAACGGCCCAAGTCATCATTAAAATATCGTGATGACTTGCCGTAGGTGACACGGGCAAGGTCGTCATGATATCTACATTCACGTCCATCGGAAACACAAATGTCGGGGGTAACACCCCGGCAATCGTGTACTGCTGGCCGTCCATCATTAGACTCCGGCCTACGACGGTAGCCGTTGCGCCAAATCGCAGCCGCCACAATTTATTGGAGAGGAGAACAGCTTTGGGACCGTCCGGGAGTTCTTCGCCGGCCGTAAAGTCACGTCCCAACGCAGGGCGTACTTGTAGTGTCTGCAGAAAATTGGAGGAGACCTTCACCACGTGCACTTCGGCCGGATCGGATCCGTTGAGAAGCATCGTCTCGCCGCCGCGAGCCTGTGTTGCGGCCAGTTGCTGGAACACTCGATTATCTCGCCGCCACGCGACGTAATCGGGCGATGCCAGAAACTCAGTATCCATACCCGGAAATTTGTTGGCCACCCAGGCCAATTGCTCCGGATGCGGGTAAGGAAGCGGCCGCAGAAAAACGCTGTCGGCAATGCTAAACACTGCTGTACTTCCGCCGATTCCAAGACCCAAGGATAGGACCGCCGCAATGGTGAATGCGGGACTGTGCCGTAGCGTCCTCGCTGCATATCGGAGGTCCTGTAAGAGGCCATCAAGCCGCTCCCATCCCCAAGCCTCCCTTGTCGACTCTGCAATTTGAGTTCGGTTCCCGAACGTCCGTCGAGCCTTGAGCGTCCGCCGCCTCAGGAGATAGGCCTCGCTCCATTTGCAGTCGCGTCTCTATTTCGAGGTGCGCCTCCAGCTCTTCGTCCAGATCTCGTTCAAAGGACTTCTTTCGGAATATTCTGCCGAACATGGTTATTCTCCAACTGGCTATGGTAGGTCATCTTCCATAGTGTATCGACCAATGAATGAGGATTGGAAAAGTAGGGCTACCGGAAGAACCGCGATAGCGCGGCAGCGCCGCCTTGTTGAAGATCGCGATCTCATTCCCGCCGTTGCCGGCTGCTGGAGATCAGCGGCATTGACAGCATCGGAGCTGGCTATGTAGAATACTGTCATGCCGCCGCGCGCCGTTCAATGCATCCTGTTTATCTTCAGCGCAATTGCTAGTAGTACCTGCATCTCATTTGCTTCGGGTCCGGCGCAGATTACGTCTTCCCAGTACAATAACGCGCGAACCGGAGCCAATATAGCGGAAGTCACGCTTACGCCAAAAACTGTGAACTCTCGCAGCTTTGGAAAACTGTTCGCCCTTAAAGTAGATGGGGACGTTTATGCGCAGCCGTTATATCTCACCAGCGTCCAGATTCCGGGTCGAGGAAAACACGACGTCGTTTTCGTTGCTACCGAGCATGATAGTGTCTATGCGTTCGACGCTAATCAGAAAACGGAGCCGCTTTGGCAGACCAGCTTTACAAATGCTGCCAAAGTTATAACCACAGTTCCGGCGCGAGACGTTCAGTGTCCGTTCATCAATCCGGAGGTGGGTATTACATCTACGCCGGCGATAGATACAAAACGAGGAGCATTGTTTGTTCTCGCTCGGACGAGAGAGCCGTCCTCTGGCGCCGGACCTCAGTATGTACAACGTCTGCACGCGCTGGATGTAACGACGGGCAAAGAGCTCCCCGGGAGCCCTGTGACCATTAAGGCGAGCGTCGCAGCCCACAACCGCGCGGACAAGCGCAACGAAGTCCCGTTTGACTCATTAGTGGAAAATCCGCGCGCGGCGCTGCTGCTGGTGAACGGCATTGTTTATCTAACGTGGGGATCATCTTGCGATGCCGGTGACTATCACGGTTGGGTCATGGCATATGACGCGCACACTCTCCAGCAAAAAGCGGCCTTCAATACGTCTCCGAACGCGACAGAGAGCGGCATCTGGCAGAGTGACACCGGTCCTGCCGCGGACGACAACGGGAATGTGTTTGTGATTACCGGAAACGGAGAATTCGATGCGAACAATGGCCAAGACTATGGGGATACGTTGCTTAAACTTGCCCTCGGCCATGATCAACTGATCGTCCGTGACTATTTCACGCCCCATGATGAAAAGACCCTCAGCAAAAAAGACCTGGATCTTGGGGCGGGTGGTCCTCTACTTCTTCCGGACCAGAACGGACCTCATCCGCATTTGGCGGTGTTGGGTGGCAAAGATGGCAATCTCTTCGTGGTCGATCGTGATCGCATGGGGAAGTATCACGCTCAATCCGATAATGTGGTTCAAACGGTAAAACTAGCGGGCAATCTTCATGCCGCGCCCGCTTATTGGAATCAGCATGTGTATGTCTTTGGCGATAAGGACGTTCTTCACGAGCTAACGGTCCATGACGGAAAGCTCGAACTGAAACATAACGGAAGTATGGGGCCGGTAAATCCTGGCGCCACTCCTACCGTTTCGGCTAATTCTAATAAAGACGGGATCGTCTGGACAATTAGTACCAGAAGCTGGATGGCTTTCCCCGAAAAGCTGGCGGTGCTTCACGCGTATGATGCGATGGACATATCGCGTGAGCTCTACCGTAGCGATGAAAATCCGGGACGTGACCAGGCAGGCATTTCAGTTCGGTTCACCATCCCCTCGGTTGTGAATGGACGCGTGTATGTCGGTACGCGAAACGAGGTTGATGTTTATGGACTGTTGCATTCCGTAACACGAAAGTAAAAAAGGCCGGGCGATCCGGCCCTTTTGCTTTATCGGTCACCGTGAGTACGTAGAAGTCTCAGATCCATATCTGAAGCGGGATTGGAGGTTACTGCTCAAAGTAGAAGTGATAGTGATTGCGACAGCCTGGGTTGAACTCGGCGTCACAAATGGGACACTTACTTGAACAATGGATGTATTGAGTAATAGTCAGCTCGTTTCGGCAGCTTCCGCATAGTACTGCCAACTGGAGCCATTCGCTGCACGGCCAGACTTTCGTTTCGTGAGCAGCAAGCGCGGCGTGGCATTCCTTACATGCATAATACTCGCCACAACATTTCATTTTAATTGCGATGATGTCTTGCGGCGTGTGGTAATGACGGCAGCGTGTTTGCTCGTCCAAATCGATACCGAGCACGCGAGGCGAGCGTGTTGACACGTTTCCTAGAATAAGGGATGAGCCGCCCGGAAAACCATATGTTAGAGTGCAACGCCGCGATCATTCATATTTGTATACTGAACTGATTCACAAACGTGGTTTTCGAGGCCTTCCGAGCAGCGCTGTATCGATTTACCGGATCGAAGACTGATTCTTAGGAGACTGACGATGTACTTTTCGAATGCTTTACGCCTTTCTGTTTGCACCGTTGTGCTAGCAGGCTTTGCGCAAACTGTATTGGCTGCGGATATTTTGATTGTCGACGCGAAATCGCAGCCGGAAAGCCTGACCCTGGCGCCGGGCGGCGTACTCATCGTCGGCAGCGCCAGCACACCGTTCGTCTATAAGGTAAAGGCGGGGGCGTCTACCGCCGAGAAGTTTATCGACGCCGGCGCGGAAGGCCCCGGGACATTTTTCTTTGGCATGCTGGCGGATGCGTCTACTAATACATTGTGGACATGCCAGTTGACGCCGGTGCCAAACACTCCAAAGCAGCGGCACACCGCCCTGAGAAGCTTCGACCTCTCCACTGGCGCGGCGAAGATCCGCTGGGACCTCCCTGGCGATAACAGTACGTGCAACGATTTTTCGATCGGACCGGATAAGGCGCTCTATATAACGGACACGGCCAATGCCAAAATCTACAAGCTGCCGGCTGGCGCTTCCACTGCGGAGTTATTCCTGGAACACCCGGCGCTTAAGGGCATCGATGGCATTACCTTCCTCAATGGCACGCTCTACGTAAACAACGTGGCCACAAGCAAGATCTATCGCATTCCAGTAGATGCTGCGGGCAAGGCCGGACAGCCTGTCGAGATCGAGTTGGATCAACCGGTAAAGGGCCCGGATGGCATGCGCGCGGCAAATGGCAAGATCTTCGTCGCGGAAAACGGCAGCGGCAAGATTTCAGTTGTCACGGTCAATGGAGACAAAGCCACCGTCACCGTGATCAAGGAAGGACTCAAAACACCAACGGCGGTGGAACCTGCCGGCGGCGCCCTCTGGATCGCCGAGCGCGGCGCCGGCAAGGCGGTATCTATCCCCATGCCCAATTGACTCCGGGGGGCGATCTCCATGCAGGCTTCCCTCATCGAAACGAAAGCAAAAGAACTGTGGGCTGCGCAGGAAAAAGCTCGCCTACTCTTCCAGGAGATTGAACAAAGAGACTTCATTCGTCCTTCGGTGAGTGAGTCCGCGTTGAATGCGCGGATTTATGCACTTGCCGAAGACCTTTTCGGAATCAAGACCTATTGGCATAAGCGCATCGTGCGCTCGGGGTCAAACACGTTGCTGCCCTATGCGGAAAACCCACCAGATCGCGAACTTGGCGCTGACGATATTGTGTTTCTCGATTTCGGCCCAGTCTTCGAACAATGGGAAGCCGATTTCGGGCGCACCTTCGTCCTTGGAGAAGATCCGGTCAAACATCGGTTATGCCATGACGTCGAGATGGCATTTTCTGCTGGCAAGCAGTTCTTCCGCGAGACTCCTGACCTTCGCGCAAGCGATCTGTTTCATCACGTTGTCCAATATGGTGAAGAGCGCGGATGCAATTTGGTGGTCCTATGGCTGGCCATCTAATCGGTCAGTTTCCGCACGAGAGGATACCCGAAGATAAGATCTCGCTCTACATTCACCCGCGGAACCCGGCGCCGATTCGGCAGCCCGGTGTCGATGGCCTGCCCAGGCATTGGATTCTCGAAATCCACTTTGTGGATCGTCCGCGGCAAATCGGCGCCTTCTTCGAAGAGCTATTAACCGTCGATTAACCAAAGGTAAATGCGACAATTCCCAATCCTCGTTTGATCCACTCTCCAACGCCCAGCGAACGACGGCCGTCCCCGTCTTACGCCGTCTTCTTCGGCACAGCCGAGAACAGCCCCACAATCCCCTCGCAAAGCGTGGGATGGGTAATCGTCAAATCCCGTAGCGCTGTATAAGGCAATCCATGCTTCATCGCCAATTGAATCGCAGGCATCAACTCGCCCACGCCGACGCCAAATCCCGTAAACCCAAGAACCTGACCGTCCATGCCCACCAGCGCCTTTAGAAATCCTCTAGTCTCCGAAAGCGTTCTTGTCCGCAGCACGGCAATCATGGGAATCTTCGCCAGCCTGTACGCGATGCCCTGCCGCTTTGCCTCCGTTTCATTCAGCCCAATTCTCGCTAGCTCGGGATCGGTAAATAAACAGGAAGGAACCTGCCGTCCCGCCGTGACCCGCTTTCCCCCGGCCAGATTGTCCCGCACAATGCGAAAATCCTCAAATGAAATATGCGTGAAGAACGGCGACCCCGCGCAGTCGCCCATCGCCCACACACCAGGCGCGGTTGTCTCCAAGCGCTCGTTCACTTTGATAAATCCGCGCTCCGTAGTCTCGATGCCGGCGTTGGCAAGGCCAAGTTCCTCCGTGTTCGGCGTCCGTCCGGTCGCTACCAAAAGATGCGAGCCCTCTAAAACGAATTCCGCTTTCCCCTGCACAACCGACAGCTGAACGCCCTCGCCTGATCGCCCTTCCACATGCGCGACGCGCGCATTCCGAATCATGCTAATGCCTTCCGCTTCGAAGAGTTGGCTGACCGCTTCGGAAACATCGGGATCTTCGCGCGAGAGAATTCGCTCACCCCGCTCCAGGATGGTGACCCGGCTTCCAAAGCGCCGCATCGCCTGCGCAAACTCAAGGCCGACATAACCGCCTCCTAGAATCAGCAGGTGCTCGGGAATAACTTCAAGTTCCAATGCTTCCACGTGCGTCAGCGCCGCCGCCTCTTGTAAGCCGGGTATCGAATCAACCGACGCCCGGGTTCCTGTATTGAGGAAAATCTGTTCCCCTTGCAGCGTCAGCGTTCCTCCATCGTGCAGCGACACATCTAACGTTTTCTCGCCGCTAAAGCGCGCGGCCCCATAGATCAATTCCGCGCCGCTTTGGGCAAACTTCTCAAGGTGCATGCCGCGCAGTCCATCAATCATCCGTTCCTTGCGCGCGTGAACGGCGGCCATATCCACCTTCCACTCGCCGCCGCTTACTCCGAACTCCTCGTGATGCCGGAAATACCAGGCGGCTTTCGCGCTGTGAATCACGTTCTTGCTGGGGAGGCACGCGACGTTCGGGCATGCTCCACCTACATGCTTTCTTTCAATGGACGCCACCCGTTTGCCGGATGACGCCAGATGCCAAGCCATAAATTTGCCGGCTTCTCCGCTGCCGACAACCACTGCGTCGTAACGCTTCACTTCGGACATGTTCATTCCTCTTATTCAAGAATGCCTTAGCAGTCGGCTATGGCGCTATAGTGACCCTTGGATAACTCCCTATGGAGACGCAAGTACTAATCATTGGTGCGGGACCTACCGGACTGGCTTTGGCTTGCGACCTGGCGCGGCGCGGGGTAGCCTTCCGGATTGTGGACAAAGCCGCGGACTATTTCGCCGGCTCGCGCGGGAAAGGTCTTCAACCACGCAGTCTCGAAGTCCTTGATGACCTGGGCGTCGTTGATGAAATAATCGCCAACGGCCGGTTCCATCTTCCTTTTCGCGGCTATGAAGGGACAAAGGTACTGGGCGACCGCGATCCGCACGAGGGCCGCGAGCCAACGCCGGATGTTCCCTACTCCAGCACGTTAATCATTCCGCAATGGCGCGTGGAAGAAATTCTACGAAAGAGGCTGGCCGGTTTCGGCTGTCATGTTGAACTTGCCACCGAACTGACCGGCTTCGAGCAAAATGAAGAAACCGTGATTGCCGCCTTAACAAATGAAGTAGTGACCGCGCAATACATGTTGGGAGCTGACGGCGGCCGCAGTTTCGTTCGAGGTGCTCTCGGCGTCGGCTTCGAGGGCGAGACTTGGAAGAGTGAACGCATGTTGATCGGTGACGTGCAAACGGATGAGCTTGATCGTGACCACTGGCATTCCTGGTTGAGCACGGAACTTGGCGGGCTGGCTCTTTGCCCGTTGCCCAGTACGAATTCGTTTCAGTTGCAAGCCATGATAGGGCCCGATGAACCGGAGCAACCGTCACTGGAGCGCCTTCAACAGATTGTCGATGAACGTGCCCCCGGTATGGGGATACGTTTGCATCACGCAACCTGGTTATCGCTATACCGGGCCAACGTTCGAATGGTAGATCGTTACCGCGTCGGCCGTGTTTTTCTGGCTGGAGATGCGGCGCATGTACACTCCCCGGCCGGCGGTCAGGGCATGAACACGGGTATCCAAGATGCTTACAATCTCGGTTGGAAACTCAGCGCCGTATTAAGGGGAGCGCCAGCCGCTCTACTCGACACCTACGAAGAAGAACGCTTGCCCGTTGCCGCCTGGATGCTGGGCGTCACTTCCAGGCTGCATAGAGACAGTCTGCATGGCGACGTGAAAAATGCCCAGCGCGGCCCGGAAACATTGCAGCTCGGCATTTCTTACCACGAAAATTCTCTTGCACGCGAGGAGCGCTCAAACCCGGGAACCGTTCAGGCTGGCGACCGCGCTCCCGATTCACCCTGTCAGAACCCGGATGGCACATCGGCGCGTTTATTCGACATTTTTCGTGGACCACACTTCACGTTGCTCGGCTTCGGCGCGTTCAATCGCACCATCTTTTCGGAAATTCAACAGGTGTATGGCGGCGAGGTATGCACTTACGCGGTTACCGATGTTGATAGTCATGCTCATCGTGCGTACGATATTCAGAATGACGCGCTTGTGTTAGTGCGTCCGGATGGCTATATCGGTTTGATGACGGACGGCGCGTCAGCCAAAGGACTACGGGAGTATCTAGCCATGACACTACAGATAACTTAGCCACCAAGTGCGCTTAGTAGCCTTAATTCGTGCGTACCACTTACAAGCCGGATACAAACCAACTACGATCAACGCCCAAACCGCGTAAGCAACCCACAGATCATACCCGAAATCTGTTGGAAATAATTTCCGCGGTCCACCCATGGATGGCACAGGCACAAATACAAACGCAAGCGCCGCGTGCCCGTATCGCAGCAAAGCAAGCGCGACCTCGGCGGCGTGAGCCAAATAAAAATGCGCGATAAAGTAAAACAACGGTACTCGCCCAAACAGAATTAACGGATTCGTGGACTTCAGCGGCCATCGATCGAAAACTGCCAGCAGCAATAGCGCCGGCCCCAGCGTCATCAGCAAATACGCGAGTGACGGCGGATACTTGGTGCAATTCAGAAAAGAGAGCAGCGTTCCTATCGCCGTCTTTTGCGTGGACCACGGCGCTGGGTCGCCATATCCGTTTATCATCCGGATAAACACAAACGCAATCGTGCAAGCGGACCCAACCGCTATCAGGATGCGCCGCCGGGTGCCAGCTTCCATCTGGAAGACCCGGCCGAAACAAAATCCTGCTGCCATCACGGCAATCCACGGGATCAGCGGATAACCAACGATAAATGTAATTCCCGCCAGTTGGAACGCCCCTGGCTGGTGAATGACGCTCACGGCGCCCATCGCATTGTGCAGCGCAATCACGGCGATGCTCAATATAGCCAGCAGCCGGATCGGCAGTGCGACCAGGGCCGCCATCCCGATCATGCAAGCGCCGAGCGCCCAGAGCACCAGCAGCAGAACCGGATAGCGCGTCGAAAAGTTAAAGTAATACGCCAGGCGCATCACCGTCAATTCCAACAGCACCAGCCACACTCCGCGTGTCAACAGGAACACCGACAATTGTTTTCTGGTTCGATGTGTTCTAGCCTGATTGCCCTGCCACCACAGAAACGCGCCCATGCCGGCGGTAAACATAAACACCGGGGCGCAGAAATGCGTAATCCAGCGCGTGAAGAAAAGCAGCGGCGTGGTTTGGGTCAGGTCCGTCGGCGAGAACGACATCGCCCCGCGATGAATAAAATCGCGCACATGATCGAGAGCCATGATTACCATCACGGTTCCGCGAAGCGCGTCGATAGAGTTCAGCCGCTGCGACGGCCCCTGCTCTGTTCCCATTGCTCAACGGCCAGCGGCCGCTTTGCGCGCGGCGTCTCCGCCGGCAAGTTTAGGCTCCAAGCCTGCTTTGGCAAGCACAACGTAGACGAGGAAACCGGCGATGAAGCTATAGACAGCGGCAGGTTGTAGATACGCCTTCATTTCTTCAGAAATCGGAAGGAACGGCAAGATACCAATAAAAAATCCGACGGCCCAGGCGCCGTAACCGGCGAAGTTAATACCCTCGCGCGGACCGGCCCACTTCCTCCCGGATAACAGATAATCCGCCGCCATGGCGCCGCAGATGGGTCCGAACGATGCGCCAATGATGGTGAACAAGTTGATTAGGTTCGCCGCCACGCCCGTGATAGCGAGCATCGCGGCGATCACCGCTCCCACCATAGTAGAGGTGGAGCGCGAAACGCCGGGAATCATCGTGGCGAGACTATTTCCAGCGATGAACGAAGAAAAACACATGGGCGCGATGGACGCGACTGCAAAGAATAGGAACGCGACGGCGGCGAAACCACCGGTTTGGTTGATCGCCGAATCGAAATGATAATCGGTAACCCCAGCCGCGTGCGCGCCAGCCACGGAAAGCAGCGGAAGCCCGCCCGCCACCAGCACCGCGAGAATAATTCCCACCCAGCCGCCCAGCCGCACATCGCTCTCATCGCGGCTATTCATGCCGAAGTCCACTCCGGCCGCGCCCGCCGTGGCGAAAAAGCCCACCACAATCTGAATCATCATCGTGAAGCCCAGATACGGAGCGGGATGCTCCGGAACATATTGCCCGATGCCGCTCGCGTTTTTCACGAATACGACGGCAATCATCAGCAGTGGAATGAAATTCAGAATCAGCGCGAATCGCGCGACATATTGAATGCCTTTTGCTCCGACATAGCCCAGCACCAGCGCCCACACAGCGGCTATAACGCCAAACACCATGGTTCCGGGACCGGCCTTGGAACCGGCGGCCGTCAAAATAAAGCTGGTAGCCACGAACGTATTAACCGACATCCAGCCCACCTGCAGCACGCCCATCAGCAGCCCCGGCATCAGATAACCGCCTTGCGCGCCGAAAGTGGAAGCTCCTATCACGTACAAAGGCAGCCCCGTGCGCATTCCCATCAGCGCGGGTATGCGGTAGAACAGAAAATAGCTGAGAAGGCCGGCTACCAGCAGAGCCAGAAGACTCAATCCAGTGCCCGCGCGGTCAAGCGTGCCGGCCGCAATCTCCCTATAGAAAACAATCCACAGAAACACGCCCGCATACGTGGGAGCAGTGTTTTTATACCAGGGCGCGCGGTTCGACGCGGGGTTCGGGGCGGTTTTAGTGATATAGCTGGGCAACATGCTGCTAGATTATATCGAGCCCCTTTTGCAAGGTCCTGCCCGCCCTCAGCGCGTTTTAATTTCAAGCGCTTCAATCAAGCGATTCAGCCCGGCAATCTCGCTGGAATAGACCGCGGCGTCCAGCAGATCGCGCATCACGCGCATCTGGCTAACCACGGAATCGCGTTGCCGCCTGGTGGCCGATTGGAACGCGTTCCGGTAGCGCTTGATCAATTCATCCTGTACCGGCGGCTGCGCAAACATCTTTTTCTGAATCTCTAGCAACAGCGCCGCATCCACTAGCCCGGTTCTGTCCCAAACTGACCCATCCATCGCTCTCTCTTCCGAACTGGCGGCAATCCGCGCCACGCGGTCCGCCCAGTCTTGATCCGCCTTGCCCAGAAGCAATTCAATGGCGGCCGCGTTCAGCGCGGGGTACGCATTGAAATCCGGATCTTTTTCTTTTTGCGGATCGCACGCCCATACGTACCATTCCAGCGCCTTTTCCAAGTTCAAATCGCGCTGCTCAACCGAGCCCTTCTTCAGCCTCCACACGCTTTCCCGTTTGTATAGGCTCCCCATCAAACAAAGCCGCTCCACCGTGGGGTGCAGATCCAGCGTCCACTGAACGTACTTCCTCGCCTGTTCGAACAGCGCGGCGTGCTCAGTCTCATCTTCCACGGTTTCCGCTTTGCGGTACAGCAGATTTGCCAATTGCTCCACTGCCTTCACGGGAACTTTCGATTGCGCGAACGATTTATTGAAAGCTTCCAGCGCTTCCTCATTACTTTGCAGCGCCGCGTACGCCGATGCAATTTCAAATAGCATTTCGCCGTCATCCCATTTGCCGGCCGCGGTCCTATCTATGGTCGCGAGTTCCGTCAGCAGCTTGGCTCGCTTCGCATCATCCACGTCTACTGCTCGCGCTTCGATATTGCGAACCCGTTCCAGCACTTCCCGCCGGGCGACATACACGGTTTGATCGGCCGCTTGAGAATCTTCCGTACTGACGTTCAGGTCTAGCGCGAAATCCGGATTCCCGTAGCATTGGTAAGCGCCCCACGTATTGGTCTTCGGAAATTCTTGGAACGTGGACGCTCGCGCGCGCAAAACCGCGTCGCCGAATTTGGAGCCGCCCAGCAAACCGTCATAAAACTCCAGCGCGAAGTGTTTCGCCGCTCTATCGTCAACCGCCCAACCCGATACCACTACCGCTTTTACACCCATCGCGATCAATTCCGTGGCCAACGTTCCCGCTAAACGATGCGGCTGGCCAGCTCCCGGCAGCTCCTGGGGAATGCTGCCGCCGTAGCAGCAATTCAAAAAGACCACCTCAGGCACGGGTTCCACGCTGGTAATCTCAGCCGCGCTCAGATACAAATCTTCACCCATGACAAAGCCGCTGCGTTCCGGTTCTTTCTCGTTATAAACGCCATGGCCGGCCAGGTGCAAAATGCGGCTGTTTGCCAGAACGGCCGCCAGAATCGCCAGCGGCGTGGCGGCTTCCGCCAGTAGCGTATTCACTTCATACTTGGCGTCCGTCAACTTGTCCGCCACCGCTTGCGCTTCCTGTTTGGCGCCGGGGAGCTTGGGCCAGCGGCTGGGCTCTTTGAATAACGGCGCGCCCACCACCGTGGCGGCCATCTTGCGCGACGTGCGCAGTTTGGGCGGATCTTTCGACACCAGCTGCCGAATCATGCCGATGCGGTTTGCCAGCGGCTCCACCATATCTCCCGAGCGCTGGGCCAGCATCTCCCACGGAAAATGCGCGCTGCTGCGGTCGACGATAAAAACCAGATTTGTGCGATCGCGAATCTGATCTTTAATGCCCTTTGGCAAGAGAATATCGAACAGCACGCGAGCCAGATCAGCGTCATATTGCGTGGCGGATACAGCCTTATCCACGCAGGCCGCCACCAGTTCCCGCTGCGTGGGTTTGAGCGAAAAGTCTGCGCGCGCGCGATCCGTTAAAACCGTGAACGCCAGTCCTTCTTCGTCGGCCTGCACGCGAATGCGGCGCCACCATCCGCTCTGATATGGATTGCCAGGGCGATGAAAAAGTCCGCCCGCCGCGGTCTGCATCTCCCGTTCAGCGATAAACCGGGCTGGCTGCGCTTGCGCATCGCGCCGCGAACGTTTTTCCAGCTTGATAATCTCGTGGGCTGCCTGAATCGCCAGGTCTTCATACAGCTCCACGAATTCGATGCTTTCAATGCGGACGCGGTCCCATAGCTTTTGCGCCTGCAACGCGTGATTGGCTTGCATCACGCCTTCCGCAATCGCTTCAATCGAATCGCGCACGCTTAAAGCATTGCCTCCATAGGTGCCCAATAGGAGCGCGCTAATGCCCAAACTCAAGCACTCCGCCTCCGGGCCTGCGCTGCGCAAGCGCCCAAGTGCATAGCGTAAAGCGGCCGCCGCCATGCCTCTACGCACCTTGTCCGTTCCAATCTCGCCCACTTCGCCCAAGCCGATCACAAGCGCTCCGGGCGGATGGTTCCCCGGCGATTCGAACACTTCGGTCGTTCCGTTGCGGCCCGGATAGAGATCAAGTTGAAAGTTCTCCGAAAGCCGCCCGCCTAATTGTTGGTCCAGAACTTTTTCCGCGCTGACGATTCCATCGCCCAGATAGTGCCCCACGGCGACCGGAAAATCAGCCTCGCGTAAGTGACCATGTTTGGCCCTGAGCCGAATGCGGATAGACTCCTGGCCTGTCGTCGGCGCCGCGCCGAACACCGCGTCCGCCAGGTCTTGCTCCGTTGGATAAAGCAGCGGAGTTCCCAGGTCTTCCTCTTCCAACACTGCCGTTCCCTGCGTCGAATGCGCAGCCACTTCGCGCACCCCTGGCATCTCGCCGAATAAATTACCGATCTCAGCAACAGGCCGCCGGTCCAGCAGTTGCAGCAGCCGCGCCAGTTTGTGCGTTCCCCGAATCAACGCCTCCGCTTGATGCGCCGCCTGCGCCGTATCGCCCACCGGAGTGACGCGGCCGCCGCGGTTGCGAAGTTCCTTCCACACCTCCGGATGCTCCGCCTCCAAAATCTCAACCAGCAGGGCGCCGGACGCATGCGCCAACAGATGCGTGGCGTTTTGCGATTCATTCAATTGCTTTTGAATAACCTCCGCCAGCCTGTCCGCGTTTTCGCGCAGGGGAAGCCGCCAATCGTAACTGAAACTCATCACTTGGAATGACGTGTTGAGGTCTTTCAGCAACTGTTCCTGTTGATAAGCCAACGGCGGCCCAATCACGACGGGTTTGCCAAAGGCGATGCGATCGAGCGCGCCCGGCAGCAGCTGGTTGCTATTCAGCCAAATCGTGTCACCTCCAGATTGCAAGTGCGTCCCCAGTAAGCCGGGAATGAAAACCAGCGTCGGTAGGTTATTGCCGCCGCGCAAGCTCGGGAAAATCAAATTACGCTCGCGATACGCCAACTTGACAAACTCGCCCGAGCCCTGGCTTGACTTCGCCTCCAGCCAGGCGTTCATCTGCTGGCGTGTTCTTTCGTTTTTGAAGTAGTGGAAATGGCAAACCCCGGTGCCGCTATCGTCAAAATAGTAGCCACCGCCCGCTCGGCTGATGCCGCCGTACATGGCGCTCGTATTCACCACGAAGTCGTGTTTTTGCCGGAAAAATACATCCACCGCAAAGGTGCTCAACGCCTGGAAAATCGGACCGCCGTGCGAATCGCCCGTGATAATCGCCAAATCCGCCTTGGAAGCAATATCCGGCCGGTTCAGCAGATGAATCAACGGCGAATCGGGCATCTGCGCCTCCAGCCCCGGTAGTTCGTAAGGGTCCGCCTTCAACGCAATCAGCTTCTTTAACGTGGCCTCCATGAATTGGTAAAACGGATTGCCTTGAAAGATCGGAAGCTTGCCGATCAGATTCAGCAGCACCGAAAGATACAAGTCCAACCGCTTAGACGCGAGCAGCGTGCCGCGCGCCGGGCACGCCACCCGCACAAAACGTTCTACTTTGAATTGCTTTTCCTGTAACAACTCCGCCAGCCGTTGCAGATCCTGCTGATCCTTCGGCCGGTCGTTATCGAAGATGTTCCGCTGCTCATCCGTGAGAGCCGGTAAACAAAGTAGTTCGCCCACCAGCCCTCCGCGCGAATGCGTCACCAGGTTGAGCGTCGCTCCGGCAGGCAGCAGCGTCGCCGCTTCAATCGCATTCTCAATGGGGCTCTCGCTCAGCGTGCGATGCTCCAGCGCATAAATCGAACCGGGAAAACTTTTAGCCAGCCGCTCCCACTCAGCCGTCCCGGATAAATCGCCGAAGCTGCCCAGCGTGTCTGAGGCCGTGCCGTGAATGAACAGCAGCACGCGGCTGTCTTGTATTTGCGCGGCGCTATCGATACGAATGCCCGTTTGGCGCGGATCACTGATCCGGTTCAGCCCCGGTCCCGCGGTCAGCTTGCCCTCAACCCGCTCGACAAACTTCCGCGCTCCGAGGTCGGCCGCGTAATCCGCGGGAAATTCGATCAGTAACTCCGCGACGCTTTTAACCCCGCCCGCGGAAGCGCCGAAATTGGGCGGTAGCTCCAAGACACCGCCTTCGCCGCGAGTTCCGCTCGCCCGCAGCTCGTCTTGCAATTGCGCGACGCTGACCCAGCGCCGCACTCCACCTGGAAACTCCAGTTCCATCAGGCCGCCGGGGTCCAGCCCGGCCAAAGTCTGATACTCGTTCTCAGCCCCCCGAACCGGCGGCTCCACCGCAATCAAGCACTTGACTGTGGTGGTCACTCCAAATGGCGCCGCATTCGCGCTGGCGGGCGGATCTATTCTCCGGCCAGGTATTTTTAAGCTTTCCGGCATAACGTTCTTCTATAAGATATGCTTCACCTGATTCCGCACGGCGCGCTACGCTCCACCCGGACCCTGCCTTTATATGCCTTGACACGCATATGCTCCGTGGAGTATATCAAAAGAGTGGCATCTGTCTTCGAAATCATTGCGGAGCCGAACCGCCGCGCGATACTGAGCCTCCTGGTCTCGTCACAACAGTCGGTGGGAGAGATCGAGCGGCAACTGCGTCTGCCGCAGCCGGCCGTGTCAAAGCACCTGCGAGTGCTGCGCGACGCCGGTTTTGTGGAATCCACTGTGGACGCGCAGCGCCGCCTCTACCGGCTGAAACCGGAACCACTTCAGGAGGTGGAAGCCTGGCTGGCTCCGTTCCGTCAGTTCTGGTCCGCTCACGTAGATGCTCTCGAACGCCACCTCGACCGCATACATCAATCCAAAGAAAAGCAATCCACACTAACGAAAAGGAAGAAGACGAAGCGGCCCAAACCGCGAACGTGACAAAGGAGAAACGCAATGAAAATCAAAGTGACCAGCGTATACGTGGACGACCAGGAAAAGGCTCTGCACTTCTATACGGAGGTACTGGGCTTTGCCAAGAAGACCGATTTCAGTCAGGGCCCATTTCGCTGGCTGACCGTGGCCTCACCAGAGGACCCGGACGGCGCCGAACTGCAACTGGCGCTCAACAACAACCCAGCGGCCAAAACCTACCAGCAGGCCATATTCCAGCAAGGCCAGCCCGCGGCCATGTTCTATACCGATGACCTGCAGGCCGATTACGAGCGTATGAAAGCGAGCGGCGCCGAGTTCACCATGCCACCAACGGACGTGACGGCTTCCAAGATCGCCATGCTGAAAGACACCTGCGGCAATCTCATTCAGGTCACGCAACTGATGCGCTGGTAAGGCGGACGTTCAGCAGGATGGCAGCCCGGTGGGTGTCGACGCACACAAGGAGAAGGGGACAAGGACAAGGAGAAGGACGATAGATGAGCGATCGCGAGCAATACACACCGGGTCCCGCCAGCGGGGCGCAAGTGCGGAAGGACGGAGAAAAGTGGACGCTCATTCTGGTCAGAGAGCTGCGCCACTCACCGGAAAAAGTCTGGCAGGCACTTACTGACCCGGCGCATCTGCGCGAGTGGGCGCCCTTTGCGGTCGATGGGAGCCTGGGTACGGTTGGAACGGTGAATCTCACCTGGGCGGGAACGCCGCAGGCTTTGGCAACAAGAGTGAAGCGAGCCGACGCTCCCAAGCTGCTTGAGTACAGCGATATGCGGTGGGAGTTGGAGCCGCTCGGCAGCGGCACGCGCCTCACGCTCTGGCACAACATCGATCGCCGCTTCATCTCGTGGGGTGCCGCTGGCTGGCACATTGCTCTCGATGTTCTGGATCACCTTCTCGGTGGAACTCCCATCGGCCGCATCGTCGGCGCCGAAGCCATGAAGTTCAGCGGCTGGCAGCGATTGAACGCGGAGTACGCCAAGCAGTTTGGCGTGGAAACCCCCGCTTGGTCGCCCAACGTCCCGAAGAGTTGAAACAGAGGAGGAAAAGGAGGAAAAATCCCATGCAATCTACCCTGCACGAACAGCCGGCCCTCGCGGCCGCTGCGCGCGATTTTACGAAGACTACACCCAAAGCCAACACCATCGTCTATTGGATTGTCACCGCGCTCTTCTGCCTGCAGATGAGCTTCACCGCCTACGCGCAACTGCGCCTGCCGCAGGTGGCGGAGGCGTTCACCCACCTCGGTTTTCCCGCCTACTTCCGGGTGGAGCTCTCGTGGGCCAAGCTCCTCGGTGTGGCGCTGCTGCTGCTTGCGCCAGTGCCGGCGCGGCTGAAGGAGTGGGCTTACGCCGGCTTCGCCATCACCCTCGCCTCGGCGCTGATTGCCCACTTCTCGGTGGGCGATGGCCCGGAGGCGTGGGGCTGGGCGGCGGCCACCGGCGTGCTCTGGGGCCTCTCATACTTCTTCTGGCGTCGCTGCGCGCAGCTAAAATAGGTGCGAGAGTTGGAGTTGTATATGAAAAGTCCCGTCCCGGTGGAATCTGCTTCTGCGTTAATCGACGAGAAGATCAAGGAACTGGGGGACTGGCGCGGGAAGACCTTCGCGAAAGTGCGCGCGATCATACACGAGGCAGACCCTGAGATCGTCGAGGAGTGGAAGTGGGTGAAACCAACGAATCCCGGAACGCCGGTCTGGTCCCACGGCGGCATCGTCTGCACGGGAGAGACGTACAAGAACGCCGTCAAGATGACATTTGCCAAGGGAGCTGCGTTGAAGGACCCTTCAGGTCTATTCAACTCCAGCCTTGATGGGAATGTGAGGCGCGCCATCGATATCCACGAAGGCGGCAAAGTCGATGAGGCAGCCTTGAAGGATCTCATCCGCGCGGCAGTGGCGCTCAATCTCAAGGGCAAGAGCAATCCGAAGCCCCAGCGAGCGAGCAGTAAGCGGGCCGGCTGAAAACCCGCGCGATGCTAACTGGCGAGACGCTTTTCTTCGTTGCCGAGAGCTCCGTGAAGGAGCATTTTAAGATAGGTTTGGTCGCGTAGTCCGCGTTTGGCGGCAAGATCGGTATGAATTTCATGCAGGGGCCAACGACCGCGCGAGCTTGTGCGGTACGTCCTCATCGAAAAAAACCTTCAAGGCTGTGCCTGGAATTGATGCGCGGCGCGATAGTTAAGAACGGCCTTGATCGTGTCAAGACCAGCTTCCGGGTAGCAATCCAGCGTTTCAGCAATGGCCGCGTCTGGCGATAATCCTTCATCGCGGAAAGCATCATAATTCCCCGTCATCGCGTCCACCGGCAAGCGAGTATTTTTGAGCAGCGGTGCGCCGCTGACCTTACCGGGAATGACTTCAACCAAGGGGCAATCGGACCAATCAAGAGTTGCCACGTTCTTACCCTTCTTTCATCGTAGCGTTCCACCACAATTCGGCGTCGTTACCTTTCCCTGCGACCTGCCAAGATTGCTAAAGTGTTGTCATGCCAGCCAGCAAGCAGTTGCAAATATTGTCAATTCGCTTGCCTGAATCGGAAATTCGCCGCTTCAAGAGTCTCGCCGCCAGTCGCGGCGTTAGTCTGCAAGAGGCGGTTCATGAGGCATTGCAATCCTGGGCTTCAGAAGCCCAAAACATCTCCACCGAGCCGCTGGATGCCCTGGAAGGCTCGTTGGCGGATGTGGATGTGATAAGCCTCATGCGGCGGGAGAAAAAGGCTGAGTTGACCAAGGACCGGCATCGGTATTAGATGCCCGAGCTTGTCTTGGATGCCTGGGCTGTGCTGGCTTGGCTGAAAGCCCGGCAGCCCGCGGCCGGACGAGTACGCTTGCTACTGGAAGCGGCAGACCGCCGCCAGCACAAATCATCATGAATATCATCAACCTGGGCGAGGTCTTCTATCTTTCGGTAAAAGCCAGAGAGCTCGCTTACGGAGAACGAGTCCTCCAAAACCTCCGCCCGCGCATCTCCGCTGTGCCGGCCAGTGATGAGCTGGTGATGCAAGCAGCGGCTCTCAAAGCCAGGCATGCGATTTCCTATGCCGATGCTTTTGCGGCGGCAACAGCAATGGCTCGAAACGCGCCCCTGGTTACGGGAGATCCGGAACTGCGAGTCATGAGTCATGGCCGAACAAGAAAAAATGCTAACGCTGGAGTGGATCGGCGGATGAACAACGACGCAACTCCGCCAATTCCGACGTTGTTACCGGCGGCGAAAATGCCAGTTTGAATAATGGGTAAGCAACGAAATACTACAACATAAAGGACGTTATGTCGCATTTTCCCCCAATAGTTCGGCAAGCAATTCGGATTCAGTGGGTAGACATTCTCGGCGCTCTAGAGCATTCAGGCAACCCATCAAAATCCCCCACGCCTGATTCCACTCCTGCTTTGTAATGCTGTTCTTCGCTCCATGAGCGACCTTGGAGCGGATACCGTATGCGGCACGCACGGATTCATAGCGGGAAAGTCGGCCTGTGCCATTGCCGGTTAGCTGGGCAATATACAACGCGATTTTGAAGGAAACTTCTGTACTGACGGAGGGAAAAAGCGCTTCCAGTCCACTCCAAATGTGCAGCAGGGATTGCCCTTGGTTTCCGAGCGTTGGCGCGGCAAGGGTGGCATCCATGACGGCCTTGAGCTGCGGAAACCGGGCCAGCAATTGCTTCCATACGGCGGCCTTCAAAACGGTGGTGCGGAAACTGGCATCTGTTACAGCCAGGCCGTCCGGTATGACCGTGCACTGAAACGAAAGCTCTAGCGGCCATGCTTCAACGGTTCCCGCATCACTGGTTAATCCGGTTTCCATGCCCGGATACATTTTTGCCCGCAGCGTCTCACTGTCACGGCTGTTGATGCCGGAGTAGGCGTTGATGGAATACGTCGTCACGAAAGGGCAGGGAAAGGGCGACACCGCACTTGAATACAGGGCCACTCTAAACGTCTGGAATGCTTCATTGGCTTCTTCCAGCGAACGCTTGCCGGAGACGCACAGTTCCATATTGCATCGGGAAAGAAATACGTCCATGGCCTGATACGGCAAGTGCAGTTTGTGTCGCGTGGCGAGGGTGGCGAGGTCAAAGGTGCTGGTTTCCCACTTCCGGCGCGCAAGTCGGAACGGAGGGCATTCTATAGCCTCGCCCTCGAAGCCCGGCGTTAAGAACAACAGCGGGTAAAAAAAATCTGCGATGGGCGACGGCTCGGGGACGGACATTAACGGACTCTAAACATTTCCATCGTGTACCATCCTGCTATTACTTTCCTCAGTTGCTGCCTTTTTAACCATGAGTTCTAGATCGTTGAAGAATTTCTCAATCTGGGCTTGGGTATTTGTTTGGGATTGTTTAATGATTTCCGCATAGTTTTCGATGTTGATGGAATGCTCCAACTCCTCTCTTGCGGCCACAAGAGCTATGGGTAACAAAGGACTGATGCGCATGCTTTCAGTGCAGCAGTCCTTTAGCAAGGCAATATGCCGATCAGCGGATTCCTTGTTAAGTCTCGTAAATGTTGCCAACGCATCATCCCTATGTTGCGCCTCAAAATCGAAATTCCCCTTTAAGGTTTTCATTCTGCGTTCGTCCTGAATCCCATCAATATTTTGCCGTTTCATAAGCTCCAGCACCGCATCGATAGCCTGATGGTGTTTGTCCATGCGGTCTTTAGTGAGCTTTATTTCTTGCTGCAACGCCATGAGAGGAATGCGCTGTATTGACAAGCGTAGGAACGCTGCGCCAAGTTCTGTTGTTATATCGGTGAGAGCTTTGAGGGTTTTTTCATTCGCGATAAGGTGTGCTTTGGCAACCAGCGGAGCATGTTCTAAATAGTTGGCCGTTATCTGGTTGTCAGGAATAGCTAAATCAGCAAATCGCGGCAGTGCATAAAATCCCGTAGAGATAGCTTCGACAGCCGCAGCGTAGGTTTCCTTGCGGAAAATCATTTCCCTTTCATATTTTTTAACAGCAGTTTCCTTCTTGAACTGCAATCCTAATCGCCTATCATTAGAACGATTTGTAAGGTGAGTGCCGAGGAGCGTAAAAATTGAACCAAATACAACACCCCAGAACGTCCCCGGCACCTGTTGGAATAACCCAAGCATTTCTGAGAGAAACAGGTTCATAATGCATCCGGGGACGCTGCAAGCTGATTCCTGACGGTGCTGGCATACCACTGCTTTCCCTGCGGCGTGATTTCCCGTAAGCCCCTGCCCTGCCCTTTCCATTCGGTCATGAGTTTCAGCACTTCGGGCGGCGGCGGCTGAATGTTTTTCACCGCCCTGGCAAGCACGGTGGCTTCGGCAGCGCGGGGATTGCCCAGCTTCGTACCCCTGGCCTTCGCTGCGGTCAGAGCAGCTTTGGTGCGCTGCGAGATCATCTCGCGCTCATGCTCGGCGACGGCGGCCAGGATGTGAATGGTGAGCCGGTTGGCGCTCGGCATGTCCACGGCGACAAACTCCACATCACTATTCATCAGGCCGGAAATGAAATGAACGTTGCGCGCCAGGCGGTCAAGCTTGGCGATGACCAGGACGGCGCGGCGCTTGCGGCATTCCGCGAGGGCGGCGAGGAGCTGGGGCCGGTTATCCTTTCGCCCGCTTTCCACTTCGATGAACTCACCGGCGAGCTGGCCCTTGCCCGCCATGAAGCGGGAAACCGCGTCACGCTGCGCATCCATCCCCAGGCCCTTGATGCCCTGCTTGTCGGTGGAAACCCGGTAGTAAGCCACGTATTGCGTCATAAAAACTGCTCCTGTACTTTTCTCAAACGACCGTTTTAACGAATACACCTTGCCACGCATTAGGCACAGGAAAACAATTCACTCGCTGGAAGTATTCAATTCTCCTTCTTCAACGCGCGAAACGGGTATATGAGCCTGCTTTCCGTCTTCGTATTGCAAGAGGTAGCATTCGGTTTCACTACCACCCGGCGTTGTAACCATGACTTCTTTTGCGATAACGTATGCCGGTACCCCATGACGGATGCCAGGAGGAACGTTAACCGCACTTTGCCGAATGTATGTTGTCCCAGAAATGTATTTCGTATTGCTCACCTAATCGGGTAGCGCCCAAACGGTGGCTTGGATTATTGCACATGTCCTGCACGTGAATTTTCGGAGCCCGACCGCTGCCCGCTATTATTGTGGATTACTTGCGTCCTAGGGATCGGTACTGACGCAGTAGCAAGCAACGTAGGCGGCCATGAGATGATCCCGTAAATAATTCTGCTTAGAGTTGGTACAAACTTGACCATGCAAGAAAGTGCCTCGCCTTTCGCGAGGCGATTTAGCGCATAGGGCCGGGCTCGAAGCGAACAGAATTAAAACGCCGATTTGAATTTATACAGCCCGGTTAATAACCGAAAATCCGCGCGATATTAACTGGCGAGACGCTTTTCTTCGTTGTCAAGAGCTTCGTGAAGGAGCATTTTGAGATAGGTTTGGTAGCGTAGTCCGCGTTTGGCTGCTAGATCGCGGGCGCGAGCGAGATCCGGCAACGCGGATCGTGATGTTCCTGGCGGATGTCTGAGGAGGCGAAGGATCGAGGCGGCGGAGTTTCAGTGCGCCCTGGGCGAGAGCCGTTTCGGCCTGCGCGGTGAGTTGATCGCGTTGTTCGTACCACCATTGAGCTTCTTCGGTCTCATTGGAAAACTGGGGAATGGGTTGGGAATGATCCATGCTGGTTTTATGCTCCTCTCGTGAGACGTAGGTAAACGGCTTCCAAACCTTTGGTAGCAGGATAGGCCATGATGGTCCGGTGAGATCCATCTTCGAGTATGGTCCAAACGACAACGAGAATTCAGCCGGTAAGTGTTGCTGACTCGCGGATTCATCGTAAATGGGCACACCGAGTATCGGCTACAAGGTACTTCTCGGAGAAATAGCCGGCCCGGCAAAGCCACGCAGGCTCCCATTTCCTACATTGCCCGCTTAATGCCTTATCCTGAAAGAACAGGATGTCACGAAAGAATACGGTCATGACTGTTATCGATGAGCCTTCAGCCGATACGGGAGATCTCGATACGCGGCCGATTTCCGAAGTGATCGCCGGGATCATGAAGGATGTCCCTGCCGAGGAATTCGCAAAGCTCCCGACAGACGGGGCCAGCCAAGTGGATCACTATGTTTGCGGCTTGCCCAAAAGAGATGAGTCGAGGCCGGACTAGTTGAGCCCGGTCTTCGCGGGTACCTTCCATTAGATTGCGTTGCTCAATCCGGAGGATTCCGCTCATGATCGGGCGGTTGTTGAATTCTTGACTTTCTTTAGCGGCAAAGGCGCTCTGTTCCGCGTCAAGGCCGTTGCGGTTGTTCGCAGTGCAAGAACCAATAAAAACATTCGCATCGTTCCCCAAACGCATGAAAGCTTTTCATCGGGTTTGGAGCTTTATGCAAGCCGCCCAGACAAGGGCTACAGCCTGACCGATTGCATTTCCATGCAGACCATGCAACGGGAAGGGCTCCGCGCCGCTAGAAACACGGGGGGCTACTCTGGAATTTCAACTTCTGCGTAGCTGCCGGGTTTGACCTCGGCAATCGCCGCGATGATGCGAGAAACACCACCTTTCACGTAGTCCCAATTGTTCGTGCTCAACACGAGCATCTCCAGCTTCCGGCCTGAAAGGTTCTGCGGATAACTGATTTCCTGATCTGCCGTGATTAACAACTCAAAGCCCGCTTCCTCGGCTGCCGTGAGTAAGACTCCGTTCTTCAGCCCTGACCAGCCCTTAAAGGCCACTGTCACAACCGTATGATCGTCGATCAACAGACGTAGTTTTTGCGGGACGCTCTCGTCGAGAAGAATTCTCATCCAACCCGCAAGTGCTCCGGAGAATGATGCGAGCTGCGGGCCGCAAAATCCAGTACGCTCTGAATCTGCTCACGCGTAACGTGAAAATTTTCCAAGACCTCTTCGAGCGGCGACGTTTTCAGGTTCTCGAAAATTGCAGACACCGGCACACGGGTTCCACGAAAAACCCAAGCTCCGCTGACCTTGCCGGGGATGCTCTCCACGGCAGAACATTGCGACCAGTCAATTGATGAAGCCATAGACGTTTACCCTCCCCTTAATCGTAACGGTTTTAGCACGTCAGCCGATGAACCGCGACAGAAAAAGGCCTTTAGTCGGCGGAGGCCTTATCGTTTCCCGCAGTTTCTCAACCTCCGTATGGGCAAGGTCAGCCAGTTTCGCCAATAGCAAAAGGTCTGAACCGTTGAAGCTATCGGCGCTCTTCCAATTGCCTCCGTCGTCGCGATAGGTGCTCGAACGTCACCGAATAGAATTTACCCTAGCCCGTTATCTGATCAGCGATCATGCGGTCACGGAAGCCCGCGCTCGGGGCTGGGAAGAATGGTACGTGGTGTGCCATTGTCAAAAAGAATCAACATCAGGGCCGGGACGTTGGCGCTTCTGTGCTGTGGGCCGCGAATTGCAAAACAGCTTGAACCTGTTCTCGCGTCACGCCAAATTCTTCCACAAGATCGTTAACGCTCATGTCCTGAAGATTTTCAAACACCATTGAAACCGGCGTCCTAGTTCCTCTGAATACCCATGCACCACTACGCTTGCCAGGGACGCTTTCCACCGCGGGACATTGGGACCAATCGAGAGTAGCCATCTTCTTACCCTCCTTTTATCCTAGCCTTTCATCACTGTCCAACGCTTTGTTCGATTCGCAAAATACGCCGTCTCTTCGCCTTTTCCGCATTTTTTTCTAATTTCGCAACTGCCCCGTGCCACTCCGCATAACACGCCACAAACCCGCGTTAACAAAAACCAAAATTACTTTCATCCCTGGAATCAGCACCCTACCGCATTTCCCAATCGCCGCCCGAACCACCGGCAT
>DASXGT010000182.1:0-6946 GCA_036488895.1 Bryobacteraceae bacterium
ACGTCATCGGGACAAACACGATCACGCCGAAGACGCAGGCCATGCCGAACACCACGCGGAAACGCGGCATGCGCGCCAGCGACTGAAATTCCTTTTGCAGCAAATTCGCCATGGGGTCGCGAAAGAAGCGCGTGATCAAAACCGGTGAAGAAGCGGCCGCGGGCTTGCGATCAGCCCGGGTCCTCCCACTGCTGCGAAAGCTGTCTTCTTGCAACAGGCCGCGCTGAAATTGATGGCGCGCCCAGGCGAAGGCGAGGGCTAGCCAGGCCGTCATCATGAACAAATTCAGACCGGAGAAGACGCCTAAGCTCAAGGCCGCCGTCGCCTGCCAGGGGGTGGCGATGCCGCGCGCGGATAGCAGAAAATACGGTTGCACTTTATGCCCCCAGCCGCTGCGCAGCACCAACTGCGGAAGCACGCCGATGCTAATCACCAGAATGGTCAGCACTTCGCGGAAGCGGCTGCGGTTAAAAGCAAATGTTAGAAAATCACGTAGGGCCAACTGTAGAAACAGATTAAACGGAATGAAGAGCAGCAGCAAGAGCGGGGCTCCGATGGGGACGCCAGGATGACGCAACAGACCCACCGTCGCGCCTAACAGAACAATGATGGTTTCCGGAGAAGCGGTAATCCGCAAGAGCGCCTCAATGCCGAATAGCGCGCGCGTGGGGATCGGATAGATTTGCAGTTTATTGAGTTGCAAACCCCAGCCGCCGCTTAAGGTCAGCATCGGCATGGTCTGCCAATACAGAAATAGGGCCAGCAAGCCAACCGGCAGCCATTCGTGCAGGGCGGCTTGCGGCATATTCGGAAGAGCCACCGCCAGGAAGCAGGCAAACCCCGCAAACATGCTGTACCAAAGCACTGACAGGAACCACATGATGGCGGCTCCCAAGCCCAGGCGCGGCACATGGTTGCGCATGATGCGGAACTGCGCCCAGACGATGGCCATGATTTGCTGCCACATATGCTTTACAACCAGTCGAGCTTATCCGTGTAGCGATCGCCTCCCACGGTGTTGACAAAAATTTCTTCGAGCGTGCTGGCGCCGCCATCTGACTGGCGGCGTAAATCGTCCATGCTGCCTTGCACCACGATTTTTCCACGATTAATGATGGCCACTTGATCACACAAACGCTCCACGACTTCGAGCACGTGCGACGTCAGAAAGATGGTTGCGCCGTGCCGCACCTGTTCCAGCAGAATGTCTTTCATCAGGCGCGCGCCCACGGCGTCCACGCCCTCAAACGGCTCGTCCATCAGAAACAGCTTCGGACGATGAATGAGCGCAGCCGCCATGGCGATGCGCTTGCGCATGCCTTTTGAATATTCGCCAATCAGCTTACGCTGGTTTTCATCGAGCTGAAATAACTCCAGCAATTCGCTGCCGCGCTCTTTGGCCAGCGGCCGCGCCAGACCATAGAGCCGTCCCACGAACTCCAGATACTCGGCCCCGTTCAGATAGTCAAACAGGAGCGAATCATCAGGCGCCAAGCCGATCTCTTTACGGATCTCGAGTGATTTGGCGGGCAGCGGAAGGCCCAGAACGCTGATGGTTCCCGCGTCGGGCTGGGCCAAGCCCATCAGCATCTTGATGGTAGTGGTCTTCCCCGCTCCGTTCGGCCCCAAGAAGCCGAAAAAGCAGCCTTGCGGCACGGTGATGGAAAGCCCGTCCACGGCCGCAACGCCGTTATAGCTTTTTTGAAGATTTTCTATTTCGATGGCCGGCACGGTGGTCGATTCGGACATAGAATTGCGCACCAGCGCGGGCACGTTAGGGCCTCGACGAAGGCCCTTCCTGGATCGCGGCGAGCAATGTTCCCATCTGACGCAAGATAGCAAGTTTGGCGCGAGTCACCTGGGTTTCCGCGTCATAAAGCGCCATCCAGCGGTCCCCTTCTTCAAGCCGCGCCTGTTCCACTTTGCTTAGGAGCACGCGGCCCTCGCCATTTTGCGCCAGAAGCACGGTCAATTCCTCGCGCGCCAGGTCCAGTTGCATGCGTGAGAGGTTCCGGATATTTTCGGCCTTCTGCCACACCTCATAGGACCGGCGCGTATCGGTAATGATGCGGTTGCGCACCTGGTCCATCTGTACGCGGATTTTCTGCATGTCCGTGTAGGTTTGCAAAGCCATGCCGGCCGAGGCGGAGCCAGTCAGGATGGGAATGGTGATGGATGCGCCGATCTGGAAGTTGTTGGCTTGAAATTTCTGAAAATAGTTCTGGTAGTTGTATTTCAGGAAGTAGGCGTATTGCGCCACCAAATTCACTTTGGGCAGCTTTTCGGCCTTATACGACCGTACATCCAATTCCTTGGCCAGCACGCTCGATTGCATCTGCTTCAATTCGCGGTTGTTGCTCAAAGCCTGGTTGGCGGCCTCCTCTTCGGAAGGTGGCGCGGGCGTTTGCCCCAGATCCGAGTCAATTGGCTGCACGCGATCAGAAGCGGGATAGCCTAGCACTACGGCCAGCATCATTTCGTAATAATCCTGATCGAGCTTTGCGGAACTCAGGCGCTCTTGCGACATGGCCAAATTGACACGCGCGCGGCTCAGCTCGAGCGGTAACTCGGCGCCTTCGTTAACGGCCGCGGACATGGATTCCACCACGTGCTGCAGGCTGGGAAGTTGGCCAGAGATGGTTTGTCCTTCGTGGGCGGCACGGCTCGCGGTCAGGAACAAATCCGCGGCTTGATAGGCAACCTCACCGGCTTTGGCCTGCGCGCCGAACTGCGAACCACGGGCAATCTCACGCGCGGACGCTACGCGGTAACTCTTTGACCGGTCATAAATCGCCATGTCTGTTTTCAGTTGAAACAGACTAGGCGCGCTGCCATCAATGCTATTCGGATAGCCGTAGGTTTCGGCCAAGCCGGAGCCCCCGTAGATCTTGGGGCGAAACGGATCGACCGCCACCTTAATGCCCTGCTCGGCGCGCTGCTCATCCAGCCGGGCCAAGGTGACATCCGGATTCTGGCGCGCCGCCAGTTCTAATGTTTGGCGCAGGGTGAGCGGACGCACTTCCGCGCTAGCAATAACGGTGAGGGTTGTAAAAGCGATTGCCAGTTTATACAAGGAAACGCTCCAGATGAGTTAAGCCCAGGCGAATTTGAGCCAGCGCATTAGCTGGACCTACCATCTTCGACGTTGAGGATGGGCGCCGGCGCTTCACCAAACGCCGGCGCTCGCTAGAAAACCCGTACTACTTGGGAGTGCCGGGCGTAGTTCTCACCGCCGGTGTGCCTGGCGTCCTCGCGGCAGGAGGCTTGGTAGCGGTCGGCGCGATGGCCGGAGCCCCGCCCGTAGTCGTTTTGTCGTACAGCGAGACAATATCCTGCGTGATATCAATGCCGCTGGAAGCGTACAGCACAGGCGTATTGGGATTGCTGACATCCAGGATCATGCTGTAGCCGTTATCCTTGGCATACTTTTCGATCACGGCCATCATGCGCTGGCCCAAGCCCTGCAATACTTTCTGCTGTTCGCCCTTCAGGTCCTCTTCGGCATCCTGCATGTCACGTTCCAGGCGCTTCTTTTTCTCGTCGATATCGCGCGCCAACTGGTTGCGCTTCTCTTCGGCCATCACCGTGCCGCCTTTGTTGTATTGATCCTGGAGCTGGGCGATTTCGCTCTGACGGGAATCAAACTCCTTTTTCCTGGGCACAAACTTGGTGTCGAGTTCCTGAGAGGCTTTTTGTCCATCTTTGGTGCCAACGATGGCGCCTTGAATGCTGATGACGCCTACTTTGGCGGGTGCCGTCGTCTGGGCATAGGCCCCGAACGTCAAGCACAACAGAGCCGCCGGGATTAAACTGCTTCGCATAAACATCTACTACTCAATTTCCTTTCGGGATTCCTGACCATCGTCACACAGGCGCGGTTGCCCTTTTTAACCAAGAGGCCCGCGCGCGGCGGATTCGCTAAAATGTTCGCCCCACCGAGAAGCGGAAAATCGACCGCCGCTCATCGTAAGGGATAGGGGCCAAATAGGTCTGCAATATGCTCTGATAGGTGGCGTTATTCACAAAGTTCGATAAACCAGCCACTGGGGGCGCCATCAGATTCGTATTGACAACACTCAAATTATACGCCCAATACAAACGGAAGGGGGCGTTGACCACCGGCATTAGTACCTGCAACTCCAATCCGGCGGAAACGCGCGGCGGCTGGGTATTAGGAGCAATGTAGGCGCGCTTACCGAAATCGGACTGCGGAAAGAGGTTATTCAGCTGCGTCACGCGGTCGGCATTCAGGCCCAACTGGCTGGGCAGCGAAAGGCGGTCGATACCCGCATCAATAAAGGGAGCCAGCGTCACCGGCCCGAAAATGGGGATGCGGTACTCATAGTTGAAAACCGCCGAGGTATCGCCGCCGGGCAGGATCAACTGATACGTGGGGACATTCTTGGTGGCTTGCACGGTGCTATAGCTGCCGTCTGAATTCAGAACTTTCTGCACGCGCGCCGTTCCATCATTGTTGAGGACGTTGACTTGTGTCTCAGTCGGTATATACGCAATGGGACTGATGGTGAGAATGTCGAAACCGCGAATATCGTCCTCGCCGCCCATATAGTAGCGGCTATACGGAGGAGCGACTTTTCCGCCGTAACCAGTAATGAATTTGGTATTGACATGGAAACCCATCACGTTGCTCTTGAATAAGCCGCGGCGGAAGTAAGCGACGTCAAGCGAGGGCTGCAGGGTGTTCACGTTGCCCCCGACGCCGCTGTAGCCAAAGCTAAAGTTCACGCGCAAACCATGCGTTGGGATGATGGGATGGTTGACCGTGTTGTAAGAGAACGTAGGACTGATGGTGCTGGACGTGATGCCGCTCAGCGAGTTGGGACCGCCAACACCTTGGAAGTCCAAATAGTCAAAATAGGACGTCGCCGCGCCGGTGAGCGGAGTCAACGTCTGCACGCTGTACGAATAGCTGAGCCCTACACGCGCAAAGGTGCGATGCAGATTGTAGCTCATAAAGGCGGTAAAACCCTTGCCGTTCGAAACATAATTCAGCAGGTTGTTGCTGCCTAGAGAGTTGTAATAACTGATTAAATTCTGGCCGGCCAGAATGGATGCCTGCTGCCCCTGGTTATAGCTGTAGCGCTGATAGAAAACGGTGGCCCCGGCTTGAATCGGCTTATCAAACAGATACGGCTCAGTGAATCCGAGGGTAATATTGTCAAGCAGCGTTCCGATTTGGGCGTTCAAACTGAGTGTTTCGCCCAAGCCCAAAAAGTTGTTCGTGGAATAGGAGAATCCGATAAAGCTTCCCGATATTCCCGAAACGCCGCCGTTCAATTGAATAGAGTTCTTGCCGCGCTCTTTCAACTTTAGAAGCAGATCGACGGTGTTCGTCTTGGTGTCGCGCGTGATGGTGGCGGCTTCTTCAGGCTTCAACGGCTCAAAGTATCCGAGCTGATTCAGGCGCAGGATGCTGGTATCCCAAAGCTGCTGGCTGTAAAGGTCGCCTTCATCAATCAGCATCTCGCGGCGGATGACCTTATCGCGCGTGGTCCGGTTACCCTGGAAGTCAATGCGGCGCACGAAGAATTGGTGGCCTTCATCTACATCCAAGGTCAGATCGATCTGATCTTTTCCGTTCACGGCCACTTCCGGATCGGGTGAGCCCACGAAATCGATATATCCGAAGTTGCCGTACAGTTTCTTCAGATCCTCAAGTCCTTTTTGCAGCTTCTCAGTGGAGAACACGTCGCCCTGTCCCATTTTGAATACCTGCCGGGAAATCAGATCAGGCGTGCGGAACAGCTTCATGCCGACGAATTGAAAATTGCGCAACCTATATAGGTCGCCTTCCTGGATGAACATGGTGACATCCACGCGCTTGCCAGGCTTTTTAGGATTGATCAAAGGAACTTTAATGCCGTGACCATACACGTCATAGACTTCCTCTTTATGATTGATGACCCGGGCGGTGAAATAGCCCTTGGATTGATAGAACTGGCGGATACGCTCGCCGTCTTCTTCCAGCTTAGTGGCGTCGTAGGTGCGCGCAAACAGGCTTTCAAACAAGATGGAATGCGGTATGCCGATGGGATGCAGGTTCTTCATCGCGGCCACCACGATGCGCTTCGGGAAAACCGTGTCGCCATCAAGGATGATGTTGCCGACTTTCAGTTTTGGTCCTTCATCGATGGCGAAGGTAATATCCACGCCGCCCGGAGGCACTTGGCGAATTTGCGGGGTTACGGTTGCATATTGATGCCCGCGTTCGGCTTCATAATCGGACAACACATTTTTAGCGCGCTGCACTTTGCCTGGATCGAAAGTCGATTCAGGCGTCAGGCTCACGTGCCGCTCTTTAAAGCGATCTAAAATTTCCGATTTGCTGATCGATTTGTTGCCGGTGTAATCGATGGTGTGCACCGTGCGGCGCTCCACCACTACGAAACGCAGGATGATGCCGCCGCCGGGACCTTTCTCCCTTTCCACGCTCAGATCGTCAAAACGGCCGGAATTCCAAAGAGTGATGAAGTCGCGATGAATGGCTTCTTCGTCATAGACATCACCCTTCTTTGTAAAGATCAGGGCGCGCAAGGTGTCTTGCGGAACTTTACGTTGGCCGCGGAACTCGACGCCTTCAATAATGTTGTCGGCTACCGGAACCGGCTTTGCCTCTTGCACGGCATTGGGATTGGCCGGCGCGGGCGCGGGTTGATTTGGATTGGGCTTTGGCGGCGCGTTCTCCGGAACATTTTCAAACGGATTATTAGGACGAGCGGGGGGAGGCTGCGCGGGCGGCTTTTGCGCCGGTGGATTTTGGGCAGGCGGAGTTTGGGCCGGGGCTTGTGCGGGTGGGGTCTGCGTGGGCGTGGTCTGTTGTTGACCGGCTTCCACGCGCGGTGCTCCGAAAGTCAATGCGGCCGCGACGCCAACTAAAATGCACAAACTCGCAGCAGCCGGAGCGGTCAAGAAAGGTCTACGCAGG
>DASXGT010000209.1:0-16626 GCA_036488895.1 Bryobacteraceae bacterium
TGGAAAGAGCAGCATCGCTTTCTTTCCAGCTTCGATGCCCAGGCGGCCAAACAACTAACGGACTTAGAAGATAGTTCTTATACGGCGCTGCTTCAATTCCTCAAAGCCAAGCTTCGCCATGAGCCTGAAGTACGCAAGTACCATCGAAAGTATCTCGCGGCGTGCAAACGCGAGCACCATGCCACTGTTTTCGCATTCTGGCGCTTTTCCATTTACCTACCTAACTTTATTTTTCAGCCTGCGGTAAGCACCCTGTTAGGGCAAGGCGCTCTGAAACAGTTCATCTCTCGGCTTAGGAAACTCGTCTAACGCATGGCCAATGCATTCCTGGATGAACAGCCATGATTATTTTGTCCGTGCATAACTCGTACCAGCAACCGGGAGGCGAGGACGAAGTGTTCCGGCAGGAAGCGCAACTGCTTGAGCAGCATGGCCACCAGGTGATTCGCTGCCAAGCCCACAATGATGAGGTCACCGGCAAGAGTTCGCTTGAACTTCTGGCAAAGACGATCTATAACACGGATGCCTATCGCCGGGTGCTGGCGCTCATCAAGGAAACCCGGCCGGCTGTAATGCATGTTCACAACACATTCCCGCTGCTCTCGCCGGCAGTGTATTATGCCGCGGCCAAGGAATCTGTTCCGGTGGTTCAAACTCTGCATAATTACCGCTTGCTTTGCGCGCCCGGCACGCTGCACCGCGATAACCATGTGTGCGAAGAATGCATAGGAACGTTCTCGCCCTGGCCAGCCGTGCTGCATGGATGCTACCGGGGAAGCAGGCCCGCGAGCGCGGCTGCCGCCGGCATGCTTACTATCCACCGTTTATTGAAAACGTATAGCAAGACTGTCACCACGTATATTGCGCTATCTGATTTTGCGGTTTCTAAATTTGTACAAGCCGGAATTCCTAAAGATAAAATAATTGTTAAGCCAAATTTCGTTGACCCTGATCCAGGGCGCGGTGACGGACCGGGAGGTCATTGCATTTTTGCCGGAAGGCTTCAACCGGAGAAAGGAATTTTGACGCTGCTGAACGCCTGGACTCAACATTCGCTCCCGTTCGATCTTGAGATTGCGGGGGATGGGGATCTCGCGCCTGAAGTGGCGGCTGCTGCGGAACGCTGTCCACGTATTCATTGGCACGGCAGATTGCAAAAGACGCAGCTCCATGACCGGATAAAAAAAGCGGCGGCAATGCTCGTCCCGTCTACCTGGAATGAGCCCTTTGGTGTCGTGGTGGCCGAGGCCTTTGCGATGGGTGTGCCTGTCATCGCGAGTAAAATCGGAGCCTTGGCCTCAATTGTGGCGCATGGACGCACGGGCCTGCATTTCACACCGGGCAACGCGGATGATCTCGCGGCGCAGTTGCGTTGGTTTCATGAACATCCCAAGGCTGCTCTTGAAATGCGTGACGAAGCCCGTCTTGAGTTCGAGCGCAATTACACAGGCGAACGGAATTACGAGCTATTGATCGAAATCTATCAAAAAACCATTCAGAAAAACATCGCGCGCTACGGCGCTGGACGCAGTTCCGCGGACCAAGACATCGATCTTGTTCAGATAGCCGGTAATAGTTCTTCTCAGCGGCGTACACAATCCGGACGCCTCAATTGAACGAGTAGAAATCAAGGTGACCTTTTTCAAAAACGATCTCCGTTTGTTCAATCGTTCAGCAAACTCCAATGCCCAACTTTCGACACTACCTGGACACGCGAGTCCTAAAATCCTTCCTCGGCAAAGCAAATGCCAATCGCGGGCTCGAACGCTACCGCCGGGCCGGGATCACGGCGTCTACTTCGTTTCTGTCGAAGGCTTTGACGATTGTCATTAGCTTTGTTTCCGTTCCCTTGACCGTGCATTACCTTGGCGCGGAGCGATATGGTGTTTGGCTCACCATTAGCAGCCTCCTGACCTGGATGGCTTTGACAGATTTTGGAATTGCGGGAAACGCCCTTGTCAACGTGATAGCGGAGGCGGACGGCAAAGAAGACCGCAAGTTAGCTCGCGAATACACGGCATCGGCCTTTTGGGCGCTCAATGGCGTCAGTATAACGATTGGCGCCGTGTTGGCCTGCACCTTTCAACGCATTGACTGGCGCGCTGTCTTTCGCGTATCGGAGGTAATGACGACGCAGGAACTGCATCTTGCCTGTGCCCTGACCCTCGTCGTATTCGTATTGAGTTTTCCGCTCAACATGTTGAATTCCGTCTACAGCGCTTATCAAGATGGATTTGTAGCGAACATGTGGGGAATCGCTAGCAACGTGCTGGCGCTGGTAGGGCTGGTGATTGTGACGCAGTTTCAGGGAGGCCTCCCCGCCCTGATTATCGCCACGTCCGGCACCCGGGTGCTTTTAAGCATGGTGAATGCAATCTATATGTTTGCCTTCCGGTACCGGTGGCTGCGTCCGGCGCCTTCCGCGGTGAATTGGATTCGAATTAAGCGGCTCTTTAAACTGGGCAGCAAATACCTGGTCACGCAACTGGCGGGTTTGGGTATTTACCAAAGCCAACCGATCATCATCACCCAACTCCTCGGTCCGTCTAAAGTAACTATCTTTGTGATTGCGTACAAGATCATTACCGCGCCCGTCGACCTCGCCTATATTGCAACCGCGCCGTTTGTCTCTGCCTTCAGTGAAGCAAAAGCAAGAAACGATTGGCGATGGATTCGCGGCGCATTTAAGAATTCCACGCTTGCCTGCTTAGCGTTTGGCGTGCCGGCAACCATTGGCATCGCACTTATGGGAAAGACTCTTGTTCGAATGCTCGCGGGTCCGGAGGCCGTTCCGGATTGGGGTGTCATTGCGTGGCTGAGCGTGTACACGCTGATCGGAATGGGCTTGATGACTATAGGTCAACTGCTGAGCGGACTTGAACATGTGGGCTCGCTTGCCATCTCGCTCTGTCTCGCGTCGGTGGCAACCATCGGATTAGGTATATGGTTCGCTCATCCGTGGGGACTCGACGGCGTCGTAGCGGGAATGGCAATAGCCAAACTGATTACCTATCCAACACTACAAGGCTATTTAGCCGTTCGCATTCTGCGGGACGCCGACATGCGAATTGAAAATGAAATGAAACAAAATTTGGTGGCCAACGCTCCAATTCAGCCGTGAAAGCGTTTGCGATTTGAATAAAATGAAAGTAGCCTTCGTCAGTCAAGCAATTGATTCAGTCTTACCTCCGTTTCAAAACTCCGTTGGCGCCTGCACGTACGGATCGGCCTGCGCCATGGGAAAAACCAGCGAGGTTATCGTCTACGGATTGAAGGAAACAAATGACGGGCATTCGGCGCTGGCTCAGCACGGCGTCAAATTTCGTTTTATCCCATCGGCCGCCACGGATGACCTTATCTACAGAGCTCGCACAAAATTATCCAGAGCCGTGAAATTGCAGCCCGTGTCCACGTCGCCGTTGCTCTATCCCAATTACGGATTGCAGGTGGCGCGCGATCTCAGTAAAGAGAAGTTCGACGTCATTCACATCCAGCACTCTTCTCAATACATCTCTGTCATCCGCAAGCTCAATCCCAAAGCCAAGATCGTCCTCCATTTGCATGCGGAATGGTTCTCGCAATGCAAGCCGGCGCAATTGCTTCGCAGACTAAAGGGCTTGGACATGTTGACGACGGTGAGCGATTATGCCACCGATCAGGTCATGCGCCTTCTACCCAACCTTGGCGTGCCTTGCGTCACGCATTACAACGGATTTGATCCAGCGGAGTTTTCGCGGGAGAGGGATTACGCAGCGGTAGCACGGCACGGTGAAAGACGGATTCTATTTGCAGGCGGAGTCTCGCCGCACAAAGGCATTCACATTCTCATTGATGCGTTTAAACTCGTCGCCGCGCAGGCGCCGGACGTTCGGCTGAATCTCAGCGGTCCGGAAGGTACGTACCCGATTGAGGAAACGTTCGACGCAATAAACGATAAAACGCTGATTGAAGAGTTGGCTCCGTTTTACACCAAAGGCGGCGCATCATTCGCCCGGAAATTGTTAAGCCCCGGCAGCGCGATCGCGCCGGACTATATAGCGCAGCTCAAAGCCAAATTACCATCTGAGCTAATGAGCAAAGTGGTTTTCCTCGGCAAAATTCCGCGCGAAAATTTGGTTGACCACTATTACGATACGGATTTGTTTGTCTTCCCATCCTTATTCGCCGAGGGATTTGGACTGCCGCCGGTAGAGGCAATGGCGGCGGGCGCGCCCGTCATCGGGACTCGCTCCGGCGCGATTGTGGAAACGATCCAGCACGGCGCAACGGGACTATTGGTGGAGAAAAATGATCCACGAGCGCTTGCCGACGCCATACTAGCGCTGCTGGGAAACACCTCCCTGCGGACGCAAATGGGGCGGGCAGGACGGCGGAGAGCCTTGGAGCATTTCACGTGGGATCATGTCACGAAAAAAATGTCCAGCAGCTACGAGGCGCTTTGTTCCGGGGACTTAAATGAAAAACACCGGGCAGCGCAGCCAATAGCGCTTTAACATTTCAGACAGGGTGATTGGGATATCCACCGCTGGCCGCCATTTCCAAACCGGCGGCCGGCTTCAATCATGGGTTTCTCCACGAAATAATAACTGGCTGCGCCGGCTAGAAAGACAAAAGCAATATTTGCCGGAAAATGCTGGAACGCGCGGAACGGCGAATTCATGGAATTGACTGGGATGACCAGCAACTGCTGCCAGATGTAGATGCTGTAGGAAAGGCGGCCGGTCCACCTCATGAACCGGAATTCCAGAATTCGGCCAAGCGTGGAATCGGGTGAAATAGCCGTGCTCATGATCAGCACCGGGAAAAGGACAGCTTTGATGAGGCTCCCGCCAGGCACATGCTTGAGAATCAGTACAGCGGCAAGAACGGTGGCGATGGGAACCCAAAGGTTTCTGCAAAACGGCAGCGCACGCACCCTGGGATGAACATAAGGATAGACGATTGCGGCAAGGCAGCCCCACAGAAGTGCGTCCATACGCGTGTCCGTCTTGCTATCGACGCTGGAGCCGAAGGGAATGAACCAACCCAATTGAGCGTCTAGGCTGCGCCAGAGAAACACAATTAGAGCCAGCCCGAGAGCCGCCGTACCAATGCGGCGGAGGTTAGGACCCAGCAAAAGCATGACAAGCGGCCACAGCAAATAGAAGTGTTCTTCCACAGCCAGAGACCAAAACTGGCCTGTGTAAACACCGATGGAATGACCATCGAACAGGGGGAAATAATTGCGAACAAAAAGTAGCGTGCTCTCAAATTCCCAGCTCTGCGCTTTGACCCAGCCCGCGGCGGCGAGCGCGGCCAACACGACCAAATAGAGAGCTAGCGCGGGAAGAATGCGAAAGGAACGGCCCAGGTAAAAACGCTTCAGAGAGATGCCGGCGGTCTGCTGCTGCTCCCGCAAGAGTTTTCCGCAAATAAGAAAGCCGCTGAGTGCAAAAAAAAGACTTACCCCGGCGTCACCGCGAGCGGCGATTCCGTACCAAATCCGGCCGGGAAAGCCATTGGCCAGGGAATGATACGCAATAACCCCAAATATGGCGACTGCGCGCCAACCGTCAAGGGTGGGAACGCGACCGGCTCGGTCTGAGTTCGCCTTCTCCCGTATAGCCGGAAGGGCGATAAGTTGCGCATTGGGTGTTGCAACCTGAATGACCGCGGACAAAGCTGATCCTCCGAAAAATGAACTGGTACGTGCTCATACCGCTCGCGCTCATAAAGGGTAAGTCCTCGTCCCCTTAGTTCCAGAGATATCAGATATCGGCAGCTAGCGCACTGCTCATTTCATACTAGTTGGAGGGCGGTAGAACTGCGGTTTCGGCTCGCGAAATAGTTTATCTACGAGTACGGCACAGCGAGACGCCGGACCATCTACCTTGGCCCATGCAGCCGCTTAGACCAAGTAAGCAGCTGTCTCGCCTTGATGAGTAAATAAGTGGTAATCAAGACGCCTGAGATAATCCCAGGATGCCTGCTTGTCTTCAACGCTTAAATGTTCGTGCTCGTAGTTAATCAAGCTAGGCCTGTATGTTTCAATCTCAGCCATCTTGAGTACTTCAAAGTCAAAACCTTCGGTATCCACTTGGAGGAAGTCGTATTTTTCGATGTTACGTTTACTTAGTAGCGATTTAAACGTAAAGGTTTTGACCATCTCCGCTTCGATACAGTCCTCAACGGTCAGATGTAATTGCTGGAAAGTCTCTTTTACAGCAGGGCTTGCCTGCTTGTTGATGTGGTTTCTGAGGAGTCTCACGACGTGTTCGCGCCGGAAAGAGGCGGCTTGATTTACGTATTGAAGAAAATCAAGATCCTTCCTAATGGTATATAGGGGTTGTTCGCCATCTTTGGTTGAGATGGCTACGTTTTCGAAAACAAGATTGTCAGCTCGCTCGTAATTCGCCTTCAATGCACTGAACGCGGCGGCTTGCGGTTCGATGACGAGACCGTTCAGATTTAGATTAACCGCGAAATCATGAATGGCGTCGTTCGATACGCCGTCATTGGCGCCCACTTGGACAAAAAAGAAGCTCTCCGGACCTCTCGCCTGCAGATACAAGTTCAAAAATTCCCTGAAAGACAGCCCGGATAGCTCAGCTTTGTAGGTGCTCGACACAGGCTTTTTTATTAATTCGTAACCCAGCGTTTGCAGCGTATTCAATACGAATGATTTGACGGACATAAATATTACTCCACTTGAAAATTAAAACTGTGCGAACGATTGGTACTTCAGCTCATACAGACGTCCGCAACCGTGTGCATTCGCGCTCGGCGTGAGCCCTATACGGCGAAGCGTCACGTGAGCACAACGTCACTCAACCGGCTTTATGGAGCCGGCCGGGAAGCGGTTCGGAAATGTCTAACGGGAGATGAGTAGAGGAGCGGTATCTACGATTGAGGTGGAGGTGACGAATCGGAGGCGTGAGTGGCTAGCGCAAAAGCGAGGATGGGATTTGGTCCGCCAGCAACGACATCGCAACTAAACCAGCTAGCGGAGGTTTGAGCGGCAGGTACCGCGCAGGAGTAAATAAATCGAAAAAGACTTGGCTGGGCTGCAGGAAGAGAACGCCGGTCTTGGTGCAGCAGCCTGACGAATTGCGTTCGCCTCGCTGGGGGATCAGGTATACGGTCAAGGAACGATGAGAGAACGCAGGCACTTAAGAAAGTGGCGAAAAGCGAAATGTATCGTCCGAATTTCACTACGTATATTAACTAGCATACTGGAGTTGGTGTATATTTTGCACGAAAAAAGCGGCCAGCGTACGCAAGGATCTTCCACCTGAAGCACTGATCATGTCCTTCCGGTACCCAGACGGGCTGGATGGCTTTCAATCTTGAAATCAGCTGCGGCCACTGCGAAAAAAATCTCTTGACAGACTTAATAAAGGTCGTTAATTTAGATCATTACCCCAAAACAAGCTTTGAAAATGGGGTGAGACGGGTTATGGGTTGCTTGGTCCTTCATCAATGTGGAGAATTCAGCCCATACTTTCCTCTATTTCTTGCGCTGATCCGCTAGGAGCCAAGGCACAACCTTGGCGGCCCGGGGATGCACACCGCTGTGCCGCGCGTTCAAACCGTTCTCGATTCCACGTTGAAATAACGTCTTTTAAAAACAGTTTTTTAAAGAGAGGCTATTGTTCTCGATGAGTTCTTGCGGAAAAGAAAAACTTTTTCACGCACGCCTGGCATATTCTTTTCTCGGCCTTGCGTTGCTACTATGCAACTCCACCGCTAAGGCGCAAGTCACCACTGCGGACGTTCTTGGCACGGTTACCGACCCAAGCGGAGGTGCGCTCCCAGGAGCCACCGTTGTACTGACAAACAACGGCACTCAAAGTGCCCGTACCCAACAGTCGAATGCCTCCGGTGAATACACATTCACGCAACTCGAAAGTGGCCAGTACTCCATCAGCGTCAGTGCGGCAGGCTTCAAAGGTTTTGTGCTGAAGTCGTTTGTTCTCAGCGCCGGAGACCGCCACCGCCAGGACATCAGTATGTCTCTCGGCCAGACTAATCAGACCGTTGAAGTAACCGCCGCGCCGCCCAGCCTGGACACCGATTCATCCACGCTTAGCAGCATAGTCACCAACAAGCAGGTGGAGGATTTGCCGTTAAATGGACGTAATTTCGTGCAACTGGCGCAATTATCCGCCGGCGCAACAGAAGGCCAGCCAGATGCGATTTCCAACGGCAACCGCCCCGACGATCGACGCCAAACGGCGGCTGTGTCGGTCAACGCTCAGTCAGACACTTTGAATAACGAACTAGTGGACGGGCTAGATAACAACGAGGCTTCGATTGGAAGCATCGGCGTCCGGCCGTCGGTGGATGCCATTTCCGAATTTCGTGTCGCGACAAACCTCTATCCCGCGGAAGCCGGCAAAACGCCCGGCGCGGTTGTCAATTTGATCACCAAGTCAGGCACAAATGAACTCCATGGTTCGCTTTATGAGTACCTCCGCAACGACGCCTTGGATGCAAGAGATTTCTTTGCGACTACCGGCCAAAAGCCGGAATACCGGCAAAACCAGTTCGGCGGCAGCATTGGCGGCCCGATACGGAAAAATAAGACATTCTTTTTCGGCGACTACGAAGGCTTAAGGATCGTCCAAGGCACAACCAGCACCAGCACCGTGCCGACTTTGTTTGAAGAACAAAATCCCGGCAATTTATCAGACATCAAAGGGCCGGTGATTCCCGCCAGCCAATTAGATCCGATCGCCCTTAAGTTTCTCGCGCTTTATCCCGCGCCAAATCGTCCCGGCATCATCAACAACTTCACTTACAGTCCAAACGTGACTCAATTCAGCCATACCGTGGACGGCCGCGTCGATCAGCACTTCTCGGAAAAGGATAATTTTTTTGCCCGGTTCACTTATAACAATGTAGCCACTTCAACGCCCAGTGGCTTGCCGGAAGTCAACGGCATCGAACCGGGAGGAAACGTTTCTTATCCGGGCTTGGCGAACGAAACCGCGCAGCAGATTCTGCTGAATCATATCCACATCTTCAGTCCAACCTTGATCATGGAGTTAAAGGCCGGGTACACGCGAATCAATAACGCTTCCTATCCGCTGAACTACGGCACGAACGCCTCCCAGCAGCTAGGCATTCAGAATGCAAATGTCAGCGCACTTACCTCGGCATTGTCTAACGTTTCCATTACGGGCTACGCGGGATTCGGTGACTCCACATACCTGCCTCTCATCTACCTGGACAATACTTTCCAGTACGGCGGAACGTTGACTCAGACCAAGGGCGCTCACACTCTAAAATATGGCGCCACTCTCATTCGCCGCCAAGTGGAAAACCAGCAAAACACGTCGGGCCCTGGCAGTTTCACCTTCAATACGTCTCCCAGCGCCTTCCCTCTGGCAAACTTTCTGCAAGGCAATGCCTATCAAGTGAGCCGCATTATGCAGCTCGAACCCCGCTATCTACGTAACTGGGAGCCGAGCTTCTTTATCCAGGACGATTGGCGTTTGAGTAAGTCTCTTACGCTAAATCTCGGCCTACGGTACGACATCATCACACCTTACGTGGATGTACACAATCAGCTTTCGACTTTTGATCCTACAACGGCGTCCATCATTGTTGCGGGTGTCAATGGCGCTTCCCGCTCCGCCGGTGTGAAAACGGATTATGGATCAATCGGTCCACGTGTTGGCTTCGCCTATAACGTCAAACAAGGCACGGTCCTGCGCGGAGGCTACGCCCGCGTGTATTTCCGCGACAGCACGTCGCCTTCCCTTCCCTATACCGATCCACCGTTCACCACTACTTATTCTCCAAACCCTGGGACTGTTGCGTTCTCAACACCGCTGCCATTACCTACGGCGCAATCCACAACAGCTCTAAGCGGCAGTTTGCGCGGCATCCAACTCGATTACAAAAATTCCTACGTCGATGAAACCAACATCAATTTGGAGCATTCCTTTGGCGCGACTGTGGTAACAGTCGGCTACGTGGGTGAATTTGGCCGCCGCTTGCGCACGGATCCGGACCTCAACCTTGCACCGCCCAGTCCCGTGAGCTACGTCACCCGGAGACCTCTTTATAACCTCCTGCCGAACGTAACTTCCGCGCTTGTCATGCAATCCAACGGTTACTCCGATTACAACGGCCTGCAAATGTCGGTACAACGCCGCCTCAGCCGGGGCATTACCGCCGCGGCGAACTATACTTGGAGCCACGCTATCAGCGACGTCCAAACCTACTCGCAGGGCGGATCGTTCTCTAGCGCTATACCCTCGCAAACCGCCACCTTGGAACGCGGAAACAGCGATCTGGATTTGCGCCACCGCTTCACGCTCATGCTGAATTATGAGATTCCGTTTGGCAAGACGCTGACAGGCTGGAAAGGGATGGCCATCAAAGGCTGGCAGCTCAATGCTATTGATGTATGGGAAACCGGATTTCCGTTTTCGGTCACCAATTCAAGTCCCCGCAGTAATACTGGAGTCAGTGCGGATAGGCCAAATGAGATTGCGAATCCCGTTCTGGGTAACCCAACCATTGGAGAGTGGTTCAACACGGCGGCTTTCCAGGCGCAGACTTTGGGCACCATCGGCTCCGCCGCACGCAATTCCGTGTATGGGCCGCATTTCCGCCACTTTGACTTTTCACTCTTCAAAACCTTCCAGCTTGCTGAAAGATTGCGTCTTCAGTTCCGCGCGGAAGCATACAACCTGACCAATACTCCAAATTTTAATCAACCGAATAGTACCCTCGGCTCGACTTCGTTCGGAACCATTAGCAGCACCAGAACTGGCAGCACGCCGCGCCAGCTTCAATTCGCGCTTCGCTTCATGTTTTAATAAACACGCAGCTATGCCGGTCTGGTTATTCCGTGCGCAGCCATATGCCGCGCACGGAATCATGCGTCTAATAAATCGCTACACGTCACGCTCGGCCGCGTCAGCCGCATCCGCCATTTCCAGCAGCTTTTGGGTGAACGCGGGTGATTGCCCGGTAAACAGCCCATTGTTGATTAAAGCGTGCGCGGCGCCCAAGGCATCGATTTGCCCCGGACCCGTCGGACGAATCACTGCGCAGTGCGGCAGATTCGGGCTGATGAACTCACACGGTACCGGAAAGATCAGATTGGTTTCAAGCAGCGGATTCGGCGTCGCGTTGAAATCCGGAAAGGTCAATCCGTTACTCGGATCAGTCACCGGCGCCACGGGCGTCGATACCCCGTTGCCCGCAAAGTCCACCCACTCCAAGAAATGAGCAACTTCATCTCCGCCAATGCTGAACATGATCCGCAACACTTCCGCGCTCGTCGCCTTCAAACCGAGCGTGGCGTACAGGCTCGAGCCGCCTTGCTCAATCATGCCAAAATGAAACGCCGCCGTGTTGGCAATCACTTGGATGTGATTGGCGGATTCCAAATCGGCATTGGTTTTCGGAATCGCCGTAAACTGCCCGGCGGCCAAATCCGGCAGCGCTTGCGCGAAGGTCGCTCCGAAATCTGGGTTGGTGGTGCTGCGGTATCGCGTGTACCAACTCGTATCCACTGTAAGTTGCGTCAGGTTGGTCAACCGTCCCGTTTGCTGGGCCCCGGTAGCTTGGCTGCTCGGCAAAGTGCGAAACTGGTCGAAATTCACCGGTTCCGCTCCGACGCTGATCAGATAAGCGTTCAAGAATTGGGCGTGGCTCGCTTCATCCAAAGTATTGCTAGTGATATACTGCGCGGCATCGCCGTCAAGATTCTCAAACGCCGCTTGGTAGGGATTCGCCGGCGCCGTTACGCCCGCCAGCTCCGCGTACTGCTGCCAGAGATCGGTCTCAATCAACTCCGCTGCGGCTACAAATCTGAGAATCGCGATATCGCCGCGCGTAAGTTGGCGGTGGCCCTGATTGTCGTCCGAAAAGTCGTGTCCGCTAAGGACGCCTGTGCCTGCTACGGCCGCTCCCACTGCGAGACTACCTCGCAAGAAAGAACGGCGATTCTTAACATTCTGCCCAGTATTGCGTTTCATAAACTCCTTGGAGCACCGAATTGTGCTCGTTCAATCCTGCGGCATTACGCCAGATGAGTTGTCTCCTCTCAGTGAAAAATTCGTAAATGAATATATTGACAGACTTAGTAAAGAAAGTTAACTTAGAGCGGTAGCCTCGAAGTACTTTCGCAATGAAGCCGACTACCAATCTGCCGCTCCCTTATCGTCTTATTTCTACTGATGTGCCCACCGCGGCGCGCCCGGAGCGTATGGGCGCTGTGAACGTTCGTGAGCTGTTGCGGCTGCTTCGCGCTCATTCGCCCTGCTCCCGCGCCGATTTGGTTCGTTTATCCGGATTAACCGCCCCCACGGTCTCGGCCGCTATCACTAGCCTGCAGCGCCGCGGCTTAGTGACCACGCTTGGCCCAGGAAGTTCAAGTGGCGGCCGGCCTCCCGGTTTGCTCGAGTTCAATGCGCGGCAGGGCTACGTGATTGGCATCGATATTGGCGGTTCTAACCTCCGGCTCGCCCTGGCTGATCTCAATGGCGCTATTTTTGGCCGCTGGAGTTCCGTGCTAAAAGCAGATAGCAGCCCCAAAGTTGTGACGGAACTGATCGCGGCTGGCATAGCGCACGTGACGCAGCAGCAGAAAGTATCGGCAAAAAACATTCTTCAAATCGCAGCGGGTGCGCCCGGCATTACCGACGCCGTCGCCGGTCGGGTGATTTCCGCCCCCAACTTGCGATACTGGCAAGACGTTCCGCTGCGTGATTTATTGCAGGACAAAACCCGCATTGCGACAACAGTGGAGAACGACGTCAATCTAGGCGCCTTAGGCGAAGGTTGGTGCGGAGCCGCGCGGAACGTTGCAAACTTTATCTTTCTGGCCATAGGAACCGGTGTCGGCGCTGGAATTGTTCTAAATGGGGCTCTTCACCACGGCGCCAATTGGTCCGCTGGCGAAGTGGGCTATCTGTTGCTACCGGGCCTCGCGGCTGACCCGCCTTCCACCGATCACCCGGGCGCGCTCGAAAGCGCCATCGGCGGAAGAGGCATTGAACAGAACTGGCTTGAACAAGTGGGACCCGGCGATTCTCTCCGCGCCACCGGCATCTTTGATCTGGCAGCCGCCGGGGATAGCCGCGCCCGTGGACTCTTGCATGCGACGGCCGACAAGCTGGCCATGGCCATTACAAATCTGAGCCTCGTTTTAGATCTTTCGCTCGTGGTGCTCAGCGGGGGCGTCGGCGAGCACCGCACCCTTCTTCAAGCCACTCAACGTCGCTTGGAGCGCAATCAATTCGCGCGCCCCCAGATGGTCGCCAGCAGCATGGGCGGCGAAGCGCAGTTATTCGGGGCAGTCTGGTTGGCTTTGCAAGCTGCCGAAGAACAAGGTTACCGCCGCAAATCACCGGAAAATGAGACCACGAGTGCCGTCTCGCTAGCCACTAGTTTGTAAGTAATATATACAAAGTCCATGGCGACATTCTAAATTGTTAAATCAGTCGAGGTCAAAAATGATATTGTCCCGCCGCGAATTCGGAAGGTTATCGCTAGCATCCGCCGCGTTACCCATCGCCTTCGGTAAAAGTTCTGGCATGTCTTCCAAAATAAACGGAGTGCAGATCGGGGCTCAATCCTATAGTTTCCGTGACCGGTCTCTGGAAGCGGCCATCGCTGCCATGACGGAAATAGGCTTGAGCGAGTGCGAGCTCTGGCAAGGACACGTGGAGCCTAAATTTCCGGGCGCTAGCCGGCGTGAAGAATTACGAAAATGGCGCACCACCACGCCGCTCGATCATTTCAAAGGAATTCGCGAACAATTCGATAAGGCGGGCATCAGTCTCAGTGCCTATAACTATAGCTTTCGCGATGACTTTACCGATGAGGAGATTGATCGCGGCTTCGAAATGGCAAGGGCGCTGGGAGTGAAAAGCCTTACCGCTTCATCAACCGTGTCAGTTACGCGCCGCGTGGCGCCCGTAGCGGCGAAACACAAAATGATGGTGGGCATGCATGGTCATGACAATCTGAATGACCCCAATGAGTTTGCAAGGCCCGCCAGCTTTGAAGCCGCCATGAAGGAATCAAAATGGATCGGGTTAAATCTCGATATCGGACATTTTATCGCCGCCGGTTATGACCCGGTGGAGTATTTATCCAGGTTCCATAGCCGCACTGTGACGTTGCACATTAAGGATCGAAAAAAAAATCAGGGGCCGAATATGCCTTTCGGTCAAGGCGACACGCCAGTGCGGGAAATCCTTACACTTCTGAAACAAAAACATTGGAATATCCCCGCCAATATCGAATACGCCTACAAAGGCGGAGACACTGTGATTGAAGTAAAAAAATGTTACGAATTCTGCAAAAATATCTTGGCCTAAGCGTATTTATCGCTACCGTGTTTTTTGCGCCCGCGCCCGCAGCCGCCCAATCCGCGGGCCACGCGGCGTCAAGACGGTCAAACGCGCCGCCCCCAGCGCCAGATCAGGCGGCCGTCGATCGCGGTCACGCTTTGTTCGGTCAAACCTGCGGCTTCTGTCATGGCAAAGAAGCAAATGGCGGCGACGGCGGTCCGGACTTGATCCGCTCTCTTTTGGTGAACCATGACGAGCACGGTGAGCTGATTGCTCCCGTGATTCTTAATGGGCGGCCCGATAAGGGCATGCCGAAATTCAGCTTGACTCCGCAGCAGATTTCCGACATATCCGCATTCCTGCATGCTCGAAACCGCTACGTTCGCTACCGGCAGCTCTACCATGTAAAAGAAGATGTCGTAACGGGAGACGCGAAGGCCGGAGAGAATTACTTCAACAATACCGGCAAATGCGCGACCTGCCATTCTCCCACCGGCGACCTCGCGCACGTCGCGAGCAAATTTGAACCCGAAGCGCTGATGATCAAATTCTTGTATCCGAACCAGCGCGCTACTAAAAATCACATATCCGCTACCGTCGACGTCAAACTGCCTTCCGGCCAGTCATTTTCCGGCCCTCTGAAACACATCGACGAATTCACAGTTTCTATGTATGATTCATCCGGCGGCTATCACACCTGGCCGCGTGAAAGCGTCAACGTGGAAGTTCATGATCCGTTAGCGGCGCATCTGGAGCTCTTACATAAATACTCAGATGAGGATATGCACAACATCCTCGCCTACTTAGTGACTCTGAAATGAAGCTTAGCTATCTTCTTACTTCGCTCGTACTTACATTCTGCTCCAGCGTGCTCATGGGTCAAGAGTTGGATCCGGCCAAGCTTCTACAACCACCCACGGATACTTGGCCGACCTTTCATGGCGATTATTCCGGCCGCCGCCACAGCCCGCTCTCACAAATCAACGCCACAAATGTAAAATCTCTATCTTTGGCCTGGGTCTATCGCGCCAATCAAGGCCCCATCAAGGCAACGCCTCTGGAAGTCAACGGCGTCCTCTATTTCACGGTATCCGATCACGTCTGGGCCTTGGATGCGCGCACCGGCCGCGAGCTTTGGCACTACATCTGGAAATCGGCGGGCGGCATTCACATCGGCAATCGCGGCGTCGGCATATACGGGAATTGGCTCTTCTTCGAAACTCCGGATAACCACTTAGTTTCTCTCGATATCAAAACTGGCAAGGAACGCTGGAACAAAGAAATTGCCGACCTGAAGCTCGAATACTTCTCCACTATGTCGCCGGTTGTCATTCGTAATCACGTGTTGATTGGTGTCAGCGGCGACTCCATGGACGTTCCCGGCTTCCTTGAATCCCGCGATCCTGAAACCGGAGACGTGCAATGGCGCTGGTACACTACTCCGCGGCCTGGACAGCCTGGCTCGGAAACCTGGCCGAACCCGGACGCCATGGCCCACGGCGGCGGCATGACGTGGATGCCCGGCACTTATGATCCCGAACTGAACTTGCTCTATTGGACCACCGGCAATCCGAATCCGGTCATGGCTGGACAAGGCCGTTCAGGCGATAACCTCTGGACCTGTTCCATCGTGGCGCTCAATCCCGACACCGGAAAATTGGCCTGGTACTTTCAGGCGTCGCCGCATGACACGCATGACTGGGATGCGGTGCAGGTGCCCGTGTTAATCGATGGCGAATTCCAGGGCAAGCCGCGAAAACTGCTCGTGCAAGCCAGCCGCAACGGCTATTTCTTCGTTCTGGATAGAATTAATGGAACGAATCTGCTATCGGTCCCCTATATCGACATCAACTGGTCAAAGGGCCTCGATTCAAAAGGAAGCCCCATTCGCGATCCGAAAAAAGACCCGTCCACTGCCGGAACCTTGGTCTCGCCCAGCGCGCACGGCGGGACAAACTGGCAAACGCCTGCATTCAATCCGAAGACCGGCCTCTTCTATCTACACTCCGAAAAATCGTACAGTGTCTTCTTCTTGACCGACACGGACCCCAAGCCGGAAGGCTACGGTGGCCGTGATGACAAGGTTTGGGCGGCCGAATTCATTGAGGCCATTGACTACAAGACGGGCAAAATACGCTGGAGTCATGACATCGGTCCCGGTAGCGCCTTTATGAGCATTCTCAGCACGGAAGGCAACTTACTCTTCAGCGGCGACAATTCGGGAAACGCACTGGCTCTCGATCCCGTTACAGGACGCACGCTCTGGCACGCGAATCTGGGCGGCGTGATGAATAATGGTCCTATTACCTACGAGCTCGATGGCCGC
>DASXGT010000290.1:0-7544 GCA_036488895.1 Bryobacteraceae bacterium
ATCGTTCGAACACAGGCCCGAACCCTGCGGCAAAAACTGGAACAGTATTTCCTCGCGGAAGGAAGCGAAGAAACACTGCTTCTCGAATTTCCCAAAGGCAGTTACTCGCCGGTCTTCCGCTTTCGGGAGCCTGCCCCGGAACGCCAAATAAACCGCCGCAAAACACCTCTTCTCGCTGGCCTGCTTTTACTTGCAACTGGCATGACCGTGCTTTTTATTCTGCTGCGTACAGGGGATTTTCGAGCAGGGTTAAATAACGAAATCTCTTTTGAATCCGCTGATCCTCTGCTGGATGCAAAGGTTGCCGCGGCTCGCGACCGCGCGCTCGCCAGCGTCCATGCGTGGTCCGCTTTCGGCAGTTGGTACGATGCCCCAGGCGGTCAAAAGGGCTTCTGTCCGCGAGATCTCGCGCATCAAAGCAGCGGAGCCTCTTCTTTGGGCCTTGCCCGGCAGACCCGCAACATGATGACGGCCTTTGCGAAATCCATTAGCGGATCGCGGGATTGGTGCGGCTTTTGGGAAATCACTCCTCGCGGTACTCCTTATTCGCTCGATTACACCAATGATCGGGACTTTCGCTACGGCCTTCCTGCCAACTTCGATCAATTGCAGGCCGCCTATCGCGAATATCTCTGGACAGGTGACGAGACGTATCTCAAAGACCCTGTCCTCCTCAATTTCTACCGCCGGACCGTGAACGATTATGTGCGGGCCTGGGACAAAGACGGCGACGGCATTATGGAAAGCCTCCCCGTGCGTGGCAATCGAGGAATCCCCTCCTACTATCAGCACGAGCCTCGTTCGGCCACGGGGGCCGACCTGATTGCTCTCCAATATGCTGGCTACAAAGCTTACGCGGCGTTGCTCGGGAGGACGGATGCGGCCCAAGCCGCAATTCTGGAGCGGAAGGCGCAAGCGCTGAAAGATACGTTTAACCGGCAGTGGTGGAATAATTCCGCGCGGCAGTTTTATGCCGCGCGGCTCGCGGATGGATCTCTTTATCCCGATTACATATCCGAATCCAACATATATACATTGCTATTCGGCCTGACTGAACCCGGGGATAAAACAGAAAGCGCGCTCAACCAGATGGAAGCTCACACACCTGGAAACACGCAAATGCGTTCTTATCTTCCTCAGGTCTTATTTGCATATGGCCGTGACAGCGCCGCCTACAAGTCGCTTCTCAATGTTTCTCAAGCGGAATCACTCCGTCAATCCAAGGACAGTTTCGAACCCGAATTGGCTTTTGCGACCATCGCAAGCATCGTCAATGGGCTCATGGGCATTTCCGCCGATATGCCGCATCATCTGGTAACTACGCGCTCGCATCTTCCGCCCGAATTAGAGTGGGCTTATGTAAAAGCCGTTTCCATAGGTCCCAATCGGATTGCGGTGCACCACGATGCGGAAGGTACTTACCTGAATAATCAGGCTGGCCCGGCCATTCGCTGGAAAATCGAATTTCCGTTGCCCGTCGGCCCGCGTAGCATTCAAATATTTTTGGATAACCAACCGCTGCCGTTTAATCGGGGAGCGGATGAAAACGGCAGCATGATCGGGTTTGCCGAAGCAACCGTCAATCCCGGTCAAACCCGGCGGTTCCGGATACATCATGAAATAGGAGCCACCCGCTAATTTCCTATCGTGGGCCGGGCGCCCCAATCCGGCTAACCATCACTGTCTGGCCCGGCCGAACATCCACCAACGTATAACTGATTCCGGGTTTCGTGCGGACCCGTGACTGTTTCCCATTGATCGAAAGCCGCGCGGCCTTCCCCGTAAACCGAGCTTCCCAGTGAATCACTTGACTTCCTTCATTTGTCAACCGTGTCTCCGTCAATCCCGAATGCCGAACGCTAATCTCGCCGTCAAAAATAGGCACGTGACTTAAAGTAGCCCAAGCAGTCGCGGTTGTCAGATGAGACTGCGTAGCAACGATGTAACTTGATGCATCAGGCTCAATGCCCATCACCCCAGCGGCAAAAGCTCCAATGGCCGCAAACGAAACTTCCGGATACTCCCGCCTTGGCAACGCTGGACTGACTAACCGGATCAGCGAACGGTAAGCTGGCTCGTTCAACCCCCAGCGGTATAGTATCTCCGGAAAATAAGAGAGCGCCTCTACATTCAACTTCGGGTTCACGCTATCTTCACTGACAACTCGAAGTTGCCCCTGCAGCCGCTCGCCGTCCTCGGGCAATTGCTCCAAATAGACGGGGAAAAAATCAGGTTCCGTAATTCTCCCGTCATAAAACGTCCCATCTTGAAAGCGGACGGCATAGAACTGCTTCTGGCTGGCGTTCCACCATTCGCGATTGTAGATAGCTCGCACGCGCCGGCCCGCCTCAAGCAGCCGTTCTGCATCCGCGTCATGGTGCAGCAGCTTTTCCATGCGAGCAGCCGCAACGAATGCCGAATACTCCGTGGCGAGCAAGTCTGAAGCCTGCCGGGGATGGCCGCCCAACTGCTCATTGTAAGAAGGAATTCCGCGCCTCCCGTAACTCGGCAGGCCGTCCGGAATGCCGTCCCCATCAACGTCCCACGCCTCCACATAATCATGAGTCGTCCGGCGGTAAAAATTCTGAAAAGTATCGTCATTCAAGTACGTCTGGTCGCCGGTCCACAAATATTGGCGGTAGCAAGCGTGCAGAACGTCGAAGTTCGCCGGCAGGTTGTACCAAAAATCCTTGTCGTTCTTGTAATCCACCGGCGCCGGCAGGTTGTCCTTGGTAATTTCCCAGAAACTGCACCATTGCCGGCTGGGCGCAACATTCCGCGCAAACTTTTCCAGAAGATTGCGCGTCACCGGAGCCAAGCCTAGAATCTGCGCTCCCAATGCTTGATGCGACACATCTCGCATGCAGAATGCATAACGATTCGGCAGCGACGCGTCATACCAATCGCCCACGGCATCGCCTCGGTGGACATACGAAAGCGCCTGTTTCTTGGCCCAGGCGAACCCATCTGTCAGCGCCTGGTCCGAAGAATCGAACGTGACGCGTCCGCTTTCCGCCGCACTGGCAACCATTCCGGCCAGCGCGGCACACAAACAAAGCCATGACCGTAATGGAGTGGTCCTCAAAACGAAATTTTAGCCCCAAGTTGAATTTGCCGGGGAGCCAGTCGATCACTACTGATGGCGCCGAATCCGGCGTTACCAAACGTAGTATTTGGATTACCGAAGTGCGCCGCATTGAAAATATTAAAAAAACTCGCTTCAATTCGCAATCGGCGTGTCTCAGATCCAAAGCCGGTCTCTTTGGCGATCGAAAAATCCGTATTCTCGATCCCTGGGCCGAACGCCTGGCCGGCTGTGCTGTTGCCAAAGGTATAAGCCGGAGGCGCCGCAAAACAACCGGTATTAAACCACTGACCCACCGTCTTCGGCATTGAAACCGAGGAACAGGTGATGTTAGCCGGATTGCTGCCACCGTTGTTATTTAGAAGGTTATTAGCAACGGTAATAAACAATGGCTGCCCGGACTGGAAGATACTAATTCCGTTGATGGACCAACCGCTCACTAGCGCGCCGCCCACGCCCGTCCATTGGTTAAAGAAAGTCTTTCCTTTCCCAAAAGGTAATTCGTATCCGTAACTAAGCACCAAATTCTGCGGAACATCTGTCAATTTGAACCCGTTGCTTAGCATGTAATTTAAGGAATCGTTGTAAGGGTACGTGATGTTCGACGTATTGTCCATCGTTTTTGACCACGTGTACGATGCCAGAAAAGAAAGTCCGGAGCCAAATCGCTTCTGCGCCTTAACTTGCAGAGAATTGTAATGCGATGTCCCGTCGCCGTTCCGCTGGTCAACCGTAGGAATGTTCGGCGCGACGGAATAGTAGGGTAGCCGGGGTCCCGTAGTTCCTGGGCCGGGTAGAGACTGGTTCAGTTGCAAATCTCGAAAAAGGTGCAAACCGTGAGTCCCCACATATGCCGCCGAGATCATCATCTTACCGGGCAATTGGCGTTCGATACTGAAATTCCACACCTGCGCCTCATCTTGTTTGAAGTTCTTAGCAACATAAAACACCCCAAACCCTGGAGGTGGTGTTAGCGCTCCACCAGGCGTGACCGGCACATTAATCGGAGCGGGCAGGCCCTGGTTCAAGCTATAAAAAGGTGTGAATGGCGTAGGCGGATTCAACTGCGTGACCGTGAAAAAAGGATAATTCCGCTCCAGCGTCCCTCCGGTGGCCCCAAAATTATCGGGGAAGTAGCTAATGCCGAATGCTCCACGTATAGCAGTCTTGCCTCCATCCGGCGAATAGGCAAAACCTGCTCTCGGCTGCCAGTTGCCGTAGTTGTTGTCCACATTCGGTCCGGGGTTGCCCGATGACGCTAGATTAATCAGGCCGGTCGCGGGATTAAAGTTCGACTGACGGTCATATTTTTCCACCGGCCGTGTGAACAGATCCCAGCGCACGCCAAGGTTCAACGTGAGTGAGTTCGTGATTCGATAGTCGTCCTGGACATAAAAACCGGCAAACGTCATCCGCACTCCCGGAATGGTATTCACAAAATCTCGCGCCACGGAGTTGGGATAACCAAGCAGAAAGCTGGCGTACGGATTTCCTGTTCCGGAAGCGCCTTGATTGCTGGTGTAATTGCCATTGAAGTTGAAAATGCCTCGCGGATCATCCTGCGCGTTGGTGAGCGTGGATTGTATCCGCTGAATATCGGCGCCGAATTTCAGCGTATGCTTGCCGGTAACCCAAGCCAAGTTGTCGTTGTAGTCGAATATATTGGCAACGCGCTTAGCATTCGTCCAACCTGGGTCGCCCGTCAAACCGGGCGCGCCGCTCTGCGCAAATCCGGTGATGTTAAATTGCGCAATTCCGGATGTATAAGGAAGCCCAATAATGTTGCCATTTGGAATGCCCAGAGCGTTGTTCTCATTGATACCGTAGGAATTCGCAAAATCTTCAACATTGAAGCGGTTAAACCCGAAACGCGCCGCATTTTGCATACTGGGCGAAATGGTGTGATCCCAACCCAACACCGCATTCTGCGCCAGTGAGATGGAACCGGGCCCTCCAAACATAAAAATATTCGCCGGCGACGGATTCGTAAAATTCCGGTGCGCCGCCGATTCGCGTCCGAAGATGTGATCGCTTTGACCCACTTGCCAGTCGATCTTGACATCGCCCTGCGGCACATTCTGGGTGTTTACCGTGTTGTCAACGTAGTTATTCGCCAACCCCGGTAGGTTTGTCGCGGGGAAGAGACTCTCCACGCGCAGCGCTATCGGATTAATCATGCTGGTAGGAATGGTGTTGTTGGCAAATGGCTGTCCATTCAACGGGTTGTAGATTTTAGACTGTCCGCCCTCGGTCAACACGCCCTGTTTCTGCAGCGCGGTCGGTACGCTGAGGACGTTGGTCTGTCCCTGATGCTGCAGCAATTGCTGATAATCCACAAAAAAGAATAGCTTATTCTTGATAATCGGGCCGCCGAAAGCGCCTCCGAATTGGTTCGCCTTGTAGGGCGCCCTGGTCTTGGCAAAAAAGTCGCGGGCGTTGAGCGCGTCATTCCGCAGGTAGTCGAATGCCTCGCCGTGGAAGCTATTCGTGCCCGATTTCGTGACTAGGTTGATGATCGCCCCGCCGAATGAACCGTACTCCGCATTTGGGTTGCTCGTCTCCACTTTGAATGAATCGAGCGAGTCCACGGGCGGGGTAATGCTGATGAACGCATTCAGCGGTTCCGTGTTATGAACCCCGTCCACCATATAGTAGTTGCCGGACCAAGGTAGCCCGTTGACAACCGCTTGGGTCGGAGATTGCGCGCCCGCCGCGGACGGATTTTCCGCGAAATCTCCCCAACCCGCCTGCACTGCCCCCGGAACAATGGTCACCAACTGTTCAAACAGTCGCCCATTGAGCGGTAATGCTTCAATTTGTTGAGATTCAATCACGTGCCCCAGGTCTGATGTAGTGCTCTGCACCAGCGGCGCTTCCCCGCTTACGGTGATTTCCTGGCTCGTCTCACCTGGGGAAAGGGAGAAATCGACCCGCGTCGTTTGCTGCACCTGAACGATAGTATCGTTCACTACAGCGGTCGTGAATCCCTTGAGTTGCGCTGTAAGTCGATAAGTTCCCGGAACCAGATTAGTCAGCGTATAGTCACCTTCGGACCCGGCCGACGCGGATTGTTCTCTTCCGGTTTGAGCATTTGTGGCGGTGACATGCGCGCCGGCCGCCGCCGCGCCCGAAACATCACGGACACTGCCCACCACTGTCCCTGATGTTGCTTGTGCGAACAAGTTGGACGAAAGCCCATAGAAGGCCAAAAGAAGGGAAAGTAGAGACACAAGTCTAACGCGGACCATAGAGGACTCCTTTGAGTCGATAGTACGGGCACATAACCAGCCCGCGTCAGGTCAATTAACCGTTAATTTTCGAAAAATTTCCCTTTTTATTCACCGTTACAGTCAGGAATTGCGCCATCTGTTCACTCCGGGCTCATCGAATCTTCGATACACTCTACGCATAACGCCATGTCTTCGTTAAGCAGTACAATCCAGCGCGTCGGATGGTCGTGTTTATTCCTCGCTGTTTCTGGCTGGGCAAGCGGGAGCCAAGCTGGCAGCGCCGCGCAACCGGATTTTGAAAAAGCGATTTTGCCGGTTTTCCAGCACTCGTGTGCCCCCTGCCATATAGGCGGTAACGCCATGGGCAAACTCCAGCTGGGTTCTGAGGCATCTATCTTAAGCGGTGGAGCATCCGGCCCGGCCGTCGTCGCGGGCAAAAGCAGCGATAGTCTTTTGATCAAGCGCATCCTAGGTCTCACCGACGCTCCGCGCATGCCCATGGGCGCCAATCCGTTACCTGACGCAGAAGTGAAATTGCTTCGCGACTGGGTGGACCAGATGAAAGTTGGGCAGGTGTCGAATACAGCCGCCGCCAACTCCGGCCCAGCGAACGAACCCGCAAATAGCAGCGCCAATTCGCCCCTTTTTGCCTCTACTATTCGGCCTATTTTCGCCGCTCGCTGCTACGGATGCCATGGCCCCTCCGTACAACAGGACGGTCTTCGCCTCGACTCGCTCTCCTCCATCCTCAAGGGCGCCGAATCGGGAAAGGTCATTACTCCCGGCAAATCCGAAAGCAGTCGCCTGATCCGCCGTCTCTCCGCGCAAGAACGCCCCATGATGCCCTACGGCGGCCCGCCGCTCTCGGCCAATGAAATTGCCTCCATCCGCAAATGGATTGACGCCGGTGCTCCCGGTCCCGATTCCACCGCTCCTCTGGCCGCTACCAAACCGGTCAAGCATTGGTCCTATGTAAAGCCCGTTCGTCCTGCGGTTCCCCCCGCGAGTGATCCCGCTTGGGTTCGCAACCCCATTGACAACTTCATTCTGGCCAAGCTCGCCGCCGAAGGCCTGAAACCATCTCCGGAAGCTGCCCCGGGCATTCTTCTTCGCCGCGTGTATCTTGATTTGACTGGCCTGCCTCCCACGCCCGCCGAGGTCGCCGCGTTTACTGCCGACAAAAGCCCGGACGCTTACGAAAAAGTGGTGGACCGCTTGCTCGCCTCGCC
>DASXGT010000291.1:0-10321 GCA_036488895.1 Bryobacteraceae bacterium
CGATTCATTGGGCTCAGCGGTCACTGACGCCAGCGGCCACTTCCGCATCGATTACTCAACTATCGATTTCCAGCGGACGCCGTTCTTCGGTCTCAATATTGAACTCTTCGGCGGCCCCGATCTGTATTTCAAAGTCACCACATCCGGCGGCAGCGTTATCCTCCAGGAGCCAAGTTCGCGCGGACGTCAACACGACCGTGAAAACGCCGGCCCTTGTTTTTGCGTCGAGCTCTGCGTGGATCAGCCGGTTCAGACCAAGCACGCCTGGTTCACGCATGTCGGAGACTTCAATATCAATCTCGATATCGCCCCGGCCACCGGCAAAACCAATAAGGCCGCGCCCACGGGAAGCAGCGCGCATGGCGGTCCCGGCTTCGGTTTTTACGACGGCATCTCCGGCTACGGCATGCAACTGATCGGCGATTGCCCTACCACCCACCCTAGCGGCGGCGATCCCATGCGCTACCGCTTCCGTTACGCGAATCCTTCCACTTCCAGCACGCTTTTGCCCATCAGCGGCGCCAATATCAGTTCGCAGGTCATCGGCACGCGTGATGTCCCGTGGGATTTTGGGTCCGGCTTAACCACCACGTTCCAGGATATTGTTCTGGTTCCCTCTGGCGGAAGCCTCACACCTCTGCCGCTTCCAGTGATTCCAGCGGGCGGCGATCCTGCCGGTCCTCCGCAAGCGCTGATGATGCCGGATACGGATGGATGGATCATAGTCGATCCCCTCACCACAAACGGCGCCTTGTCCGGCCCATTGTTGAAGTTCGTTTCGTCCACGGTAGTGCCGGGAGGCTCCGCCGCCACGGCCGGTGATTCGGCAGGCAACCCGCCGGCCAGTCTCAAAAACGGAACGGCCCTCCGCATTGTCTTTGAAGCCGAGCCAGTCACGGGACCTAGCGGCACATCGCCGTTGCTTACGAATGAACTGCCAAAGATCCTCATCAACAACTGGTCGCAGGTTCTCTTACTCGACCTGCTGCAATTCGGCACAAGCTGCTGCACGCCGCTGACGAACGCAATGGGCATCGAGTACACCACCGATCACGAATTGATGCGGAGTTGGAGCCTCGGTATCTCGAGTTGCGCGACATTTACCTTTACGCCATTGTCCGGGCCGACGGCCGCAAAACCGCGCGGCGACAACGGAACGGATAACGTGGACATCTCGGCATGGCCGGGGTGTTCATACCTGATTGCGCTGTCCGCCACTCGGGCGGTCACCGACGGTCTACAGGACGACCCCGGCGCCACGGCCTACAAGACGTTCTGTATTGACCGTTAAATAATCGTCCATAAAAAAGCACCGGCGCTTGGCGGCATTACAACGCTGCCAAGCGCCACCGCCATTTCTAATAGAGGATGTCCGGAATTCCGTTGAAAGAGCGGGGGACTCCCCGAACCATTTTAGGCGGCACTAACCTGAGGGCGGAGAGCGGCCTTCTGCTTTTGAAGGCGCAACGCGTACTCAGCCTTCATAGAGGAGACGAGAGCTTCTATCTGTGGGTAGCCGATGAGCCGATGCCAGCGTGACTCGGCAAACAGGAGCGTGGAAGCCACCCAACGCAGGCGATGATCGGAACCCTGCCAGCGCTTTACTTGCCGGCAGATCCGTTCCGTTACCGAGAAACTGGACTCTATGCCATTGGTGCTGGCAATGGATCGGCGCAGCTTGTGGCCGACGCGAAGTTCCAGTACCGTGAGTGTTTCTTCCATGCCCTCCATGAGGCTGGCCGCCGCGCTCGGATTGGCCGCCAGGAGTTCATCGTGCAACTTCCATAGAGCCTGTTGTGCGTCGGCGGCTTCGCTCATTTCGTAGGCGCACCGCATTTTGTATTTGACGGCGCTCTGCTGGGCGTCCGGGATATGCTCGCAGACATTGCGAATCTTATGCACCTGGCAGCGTTGAATGAAAGCAGCGTCACCGGCATGATTGAGAATCGCGCGCCGAATCGCCTTGCCGCCATCGACGACGTACAGGCGTGGCTGCGAAAACGTCAACCCGCGCTCCGCCAACTCCGACAGCAGTTCTCCCACCACGGCCGCATTCTCGGTGGCGCCTTGGCGCAGCCCCAGCACGATTTTATGGCCAAAACGATCAATGCCGATTGCCACCACCAGATGGAAGCCTTTGAAGATCGTGCCGTCGATCATCATCACGTCAATCGACAATTCGGCAAGCGACCGGGTCATGACAATCTCCAACTTCTTACGGCTCGCTTCGACGAAGTGTTCGCTCACCGTGCTCTTCTCCACGCCATAGGCATCGCTGAATTGTTGGAGCACCTCTTTGTAATTGCGCGTCGAAAGGCCGTGCATGATCTTATGCCATACACTTTCTTCCAGCAGCGATGCCCGTTGAAACAACTCGTAACTGCCGAGCGGGATTTCGCGATTGTGGACTTTGCTGCGTACACGCGGTCGCGCGATCGGTACTTTCTGCCCATCGATTACGCAATAGCCTTGCTCCTGTCCCCAGCGATAGGCATGGCGCTTGGCCGCCGGTTTTGAACGTGGTCCCGCCAACTGTTCGGCTTCGCTCTCCAGCACTTCCTCAATGAACATTTTGCCCAGCTGTCGCACCAGTTCCCCCAAACCTTGCTTCATCAGTTCGATCATCTCCGGCGCCGGAAACTTCAATTGGATGGATTCTTTGCTCTGTTGCGCCCAAGCTTGATACTTCTCTGCCGCTTGGACTGCTTCTTTCTGATATCTTGCTTTCACGGTCTCTCCTTTATTTCTTGGCTGAAATTTCCCAGAGCCTATCACGGGCTCTGGGTGGAGAGCCACCTCTACTTTCTACAATCTTCCGGACATCCTCTTTCTAATCACAAATCTTCCACTTTATTTGCCATTTCCTTTGAACACCTTAGCCCGCCGTGTTGCTCCGTCCATCGTCCGCCGATGAGTAACTGGAGGCGAAAGGAAGGCAAATGCGACCAATTTTCTTTGAACCCTTTTTCATGATGATGTCGATTTTCTTCAGATTCTAAGGGCTTAAACCAAGTTTTTTCCTAGTTTCCTAGGCAGCACCCGTCGAAAAGGTGGTAGAGTATGCTACAAGAAGGTTCTGTAGGACAAAATCTGCCACCCCCCAGGCAATCTGTCCATACACTCGTAGAGTGGATGTGCAGGATCCTCGTGGCGTTGAGTGTGCTTGGTTTCTTGCACCTTGATTTGCTGGCGGCAAATCAATCTCAGCGCGGTACATCACTCATTGATCCATTAGATGCTGCCTTGGCTGCTGGAAGGCGGCAACGTGACTCCGGTCACTATGCCGCGGCGCTCCAGGAGTTTCAGCACGGACTGCAGCTTGCCCGTAATCGCGGGGATATCGATAAGGCGTCTCGCTGCCTTCTTCTGATTTCCGTGGCGCAAACCGTGCTTTTCCGCTATCGCGCCGCGCTCGCCTCCGCGCATGAGGCCATGCAATCCGCCCAACAGATCCATAATTTCACCTTGGAAGGCGCGGCCAGTGGAAATATCTCCACCATTTACGCCGAACTCGGCGATTTTGCGGCGGCCGAACAAGAGGCCGCCCGGGCGGTTAGTCTGCTCGAATCGGCGCCCAGTCAAGAAGAAAAGACACGCGAGTTTCTAGTGCGGGCCCTGCTCGCCCGGGCTACGTACTGCCTCGATCTGGGCAAAAGTGCTGAAAGCGAAAAGTGGTATCGCAAGACTGTCGCTTTAGTAAAACAGACGCAAAATCCAGCACTGGAAGCCTTTGTTTGGGACGCGAGCGGAACCGCGCTGCTCCAGAATGGCCAAGTGGCCGAGGCGGGTAAGTCTTTCGAGCGAGCTTATCATTTTTGGCTTTCTGCCCATGACCAGGACAATCTGGCGGTGGTTAAGGAACACCTGGCGCAGGTGGAAATCCGGAAACCAAAGCCAAATTATGCAATCGCCCTGCAACTGATAGATGAGGCTTTCGCCACGCCGAGTAAATCTTTCAGGCAGATTCCGGAATATTACTCCATTCACATTCGTGCGCAAATTCTCTTGGGATTAGGCAAAAAGCCGCAAGCCTTGGCGGAATTCGGGCGCGCCGTCAATTCCGCCGACGAGTGGCGGCGAGCCTCCCTACCCGGCGATACCAGCAGCTCGCGCACGGTCGCATGGCTCCATGATGTCTATTCTGACTTCGCACAATTGGCGGCGGAAATCTCGCTGCCTACAAATAATTCGGAATTAAAAAATGAAGCATTGGAAGTGCTGGCGGAAAATCGGGCGGCCAGCTTACGTGAACAATTAACGCGCGCTTTTGGCCGGGATTTCCGGCTTACGGAAGATTATTACCGTAAACTTTCTCAATTACAAGCCGCGCAAGCTCGCGTCACTTTGGGCCTCAATAGGGAAGAAGACAAACAACAATTAGAGGCAATTCGGTTTGACTTGGGCGCGCTGGAAAATCAATTTGGTTTCCAAATAGGAAAAAATGAAGCGCCGGGCGAGAAAAAATCGCGTCGGAATTCACTTAGAGATATTCAAGCAAGACTAAGCAGTAATCAGTTGTTACTCAGTTTTTGCCTAGGCAAACAGAAATCTTTTCTGTGGGCGGTCAGTAGAGAGCAAGTGAATTTGTATCAATTAGAAAATGAAATTGCCATCGGCGACAAGGCAACGGCGTTCAATAACGCTGTCGCCGCCAATGCCCTTGCCAGTATCCAGGGTGCCGGAGAACCCCTGTCGCGGGCGCTCTTCGGCCAACTCCCTGCCCGGCTACGCGAAAAATCTGAGTGGCTGATCGTCGGCGATGGGGCTTTGCTGAAAGGCGTCCCCTTTTCTGCTCTGCCGGACGGCCCGCGCTCCCAATCCGGAGACGTTGTGCTGCTCTCCGCCGGCCATTCATTGCGCCTGCTGCCGAGCGAATTGCTCCTGCTCCGCCCGAAAGCCCGGCCGGCCGAACCGCGTTTCGTCGGGCTTGGCGATCCTATATATAATCTGGCGGATTCACGCCTGGGGCCGGAGCGTGCTGCCGTTCCCGTTACCATTGCCCAAACCAGGACAGCGCAAATTCCGCTGGCCAGGCTGGTGGGCAGCGGCGCAGAAATTCAAACGGCTGCGGATCGGAGCGGCTTACGGCGCAAACAATTATTAACCGGTCCGCACGCCACAAGTGCGGAATTGCAGACAACATTACGCGACAACCCGCAGGTTTTGCATTTTGCGGTGCATGTCGTGAGTCCATCGGAACAGCCCGGCCAAGCCGCTCTGGCATTGAGCCTTAAAAACGGTCTTCCGGAATTATTAACCACTGAGGAAATTGCCACCTTTCGTTTGCCCGAAAGCCTGGTGGTGCTCAGTGGTTGCTCGTCCGGCCAGGGGAAGGCTCTTCCCGGCGCCGGATTGATGGGTTTAGGCCGCGCCTGGCTGTTGGCTGGCGCTGCGGCGGTCGTCGTGAGTTCTTGGCCCACACCCGACGACTCCGGTCTTTTCTTTTCCGCTTTTTACCGGCACTTTCAGATCGCGCAAACCCAAAGCGGAGGGCCAGGCCAACTGGCTCGTGCGGCCGCCTTAGCACTACAGCAAGCACAGTTAGACATGCAAAGGAGCACTGGATATAAACATCTGCCTGCCTTTTGGGCGGCCTATTCGGTTATTTCCAGGGAGTGAAGGAGTGCGTTAAGAGAACTGATTTTATGGTGGCGACTCAACAGAAATTTTGCCAGATATCCGTCCAAAACGGCTGCGAGTTAGTTTCCGAAGTCCGCGAAAAGTCCTCCAGGGGGGGATACACTCCGATGGAATGGGCTCTTCTCGTCGACCAAATCAAAACCGGAGACGATACCGGCATGGAACATTTGTACAAGCTTTTCAGCCGGGGCATTCGTTATTATCTGTGCCGCCAATTGGGGCCTCAGGAGTTGGAAGACAAAGTGCACGACACGTTTTTGATCGTCGTCAATGCCATCAAGCGCGGTGACCTGCGGGAACCGGAACGCCTGATGGGATTCGTGCGCACGGTGGTGCGGCGGCAAGTAGCGGCCTATATCGAAAACGCAGTACATATTCGCCGGGAACAACAGGATTTGGAAAGCAGCGCCACTGTGGCGGACCGCAAGCAGAACCCGGAACAGGAAGCCATCTTCCGGCAGAAGTCCGCGCTCATGAAGAGCGCCCTCGAATCCCTGTCTAAGCGCGATCGTGATATCTTAATTCGGTTCTACTTGATGGAGCAGTCGCAGGATCAAATCTGTAGGGAAATGGCTCTCACGGAAACGCAATTTCGCTTACTGAAATCCCGCGCGAAGGCCAAATTTGGCGATATAGGCCGGAAAAAACTGGCAAGCAGCGGATTTATCTCAGTTTTAGTGAGAACACAAGCGGGATGAAGGCACCTTGCTGTTATGGAAAGCGGAGCATTCCGCGCCGGAAATACAAAGCACTAACCTATGACCTATCCATACAGCGACCATCCTTCGGAAGAGGCCCTAGAAAGTTTTCTTCTCAATCGTTTATCGGAAGCTGAGCTGGAAATCGTGGAAACACATATCCTGGCTTGCGAATCTTGCGTGGAGCAGCTCGAAAACCTCGAGATTCTGATCGCCGCAACCAAAACTGTCAACATCGAACCGGCGGCCAAACAAACACACTTGCGGTTTGCAAAGGTCCCCCAAAACTGGAAAGAACAGTTCTCTTTTCTCAGATTGTCCCTGGCTGGCGCATTCGGCGCCTTTACCATTGGGGCAATCCTATTTTCCGTTCCGCGCGAGCTTACGTTATCGGCTTACCGTGGACGGGAAACGCCTATTGTTGCTTCCTGGCGGCCCGTGCGTTTGAATTTGAACGCCACCGATCTGGCTGAAGGTCCTGTTGTCGTCGAACTCGTCGATAGCAGCGGCGCTTCGGTTTGGAAAGGCCCGTCCATGGTCCGTAACGACGAAGTGAAAGTTACCCTCCCCCGGATAACCACACGAGGCCCATATTTTGTGCGCCTATACAACCCAGCTCAAAGTGATGCCAAAAGCGGATTACTCCGTGAGTTTACATTTCAGGTAAGGTCGCCCTTTCCCTAGAGAGAGCTCTTAGAAAACCCGGCGATGTAAACGTCCGATAGTAAATTTGGCGGTGTCGGCAATAGCCATCACCGCCATCACTCCCGCCTGTACCGGATCCGATACCACTAGATCGCAAGCATCCGGCACGCTTCCCGCCATATTCAGGCTAATCACCAGTAAGCCTTCCGCCCGCACCTCGCGAACCGCCAGTTCAATTTCCCCGCCCATTAGTGCGCCCGCCAAAACCAACACCCGGACTCTCGCTAGCCGGCGGCAAGCGCGCACTGCGGCGGCCAGCACCTGTTCCCCCACCAATGGAATCGTATCCACCGAAATATGTTCGCCGCGAATATTATGCCGGTCCGCCTCGGAAATGGCGCCCAAAGCCACCTGTCCCACTTGAGCCCCGCCGCCCATGATAATGATGCGTTTGCCGTAAATCTTTTGCAGAGACTGCACCTGCGTAATACTGCGAACCACTTCAAGCCGTTGCAGATCGCCCAGCAGATCCTCGGCGTTACCTGGAAGATCGACTTCAAAATAGAGCCGTGTATTCTCCGGCTGATCTTCAATGATGGAAACCGATCGAATATCGCCGGAGTGTTTGAGAATCACGCCCGTCAACTGGTGCAGCACACCCGGCGCATTGGCCGTGGTTAACACTAGGCCAACCTTATCTGAAGGCGTATCGTGCGCCTGCGTGTTCAGGCGCTCACCTCATATTTTTTCAACAGGCCAGCCCAATGCCCTTGCGCTTTCAGAAGGAGTTCAACCACTTCGCGAATAGCGCCCGAACCGCCCGGCGCGCTAGTCACAGCCATCGCCGACTTTTTCACTTCGTCGCGGCCATTGGCAGTCGCGATGGAAAGACCAACACGCCGCATGATCACAACGTCGGTCAAATCGTCGCCTACATAGCAAATTTCCTCGGGTTTGACTCCGCCCTCGGCCAGCACGCGCTCAAACAAAGGAATCTTTTCGATATGTCCCTGAAACACCCAAGCCATCCCCACTTGGCTGGCGCGCTCGGCAGTGGCTGGAGAGTCCCGCCCGCTGATGACGCCTGTTTTAATGCCGAACCAGCTCAGCCAGCGCATGGCGATGCCATCTTGGGAATCGAAGCCCTTGGTTTCGACGATCTTGCCGTCGGGGCCTGGGAACAGATAAAGACGTCCATCGGTCAGAACGCCATCGACATCCATCAAAAGAACCTTTACGGCCGCAGCACGGCTATAGAGGTCCTGCTCAGTTAGGGGTGGATTTAACAACATGGTTTCAGCGTGCGGGTTAAAAATAGATGACGTGAACGGCTTACAATGACCCTATTGCCCCTCACATTTGTAGATCGAGTGGCGCGAATCATCACTCGTTATAACATGTTGTCCGCTGGCGAGCGGATAGGCGTGGCAGTGTCGGGCGGCGCTGATTCGGTCGTGTTGTTGAACGTGCTGCAGCGGCTGCGCAGCCAGTTTGCGGCGGAGCTGTTCGTCCTGCACGTGAACCATCACCTGCGCGGCCCCGAATCCGATGAAGACGAAGCTTTTGTACGCTCATTGGCCGCTTCCCTAGGGCTGCCCATCGCCGTAGCTGACGGTGCGCCCCGGCCCGGCAACCTGGAACAGGAAGCGCGCTTGGTCCGGCGGCAATTTTTCCTCGCTTGCCTGCGTCAATACAACTTGCAAAAGGTGGCTTTGGGACACACCCTCGGGGATCAGGCGGAAACGGTGCTTTTCCGGTTCCTGCGGGGCTCCGGGCTAGCCGGATTGGCCGGAATGCAACCCGTTACGGCGGATGGTCTTATCCGGCCATTGCTAACGATAAGCCGCCACGAAATCCGGCTGTGGGCGAAGGCAGAGGGGATTGAGTGGCGCGAGGACTCGTCGAATACCGATCCAGGCTTCATCCGCAACCGGCTGCGGCAAGATACGATCCCGGCGTTAACTCAAAGCTACAATCCGAATCTCGAAGCGGTCCTGGCCGGAACCGCGCGGCTCGCGCAAGCGGAAGAGGATTACTGGAATCGGCAAATTGAGCCGATTTACCAGGAAATCACGCGCCGGACGTCCTTGGGTTCGTTTTGTAAAATCCGAGCCATTGGCGATCTTCACCTCGCGGTGCAGCGGCGGCTCATGCGGCGCGCCGTGGCGGAAGTGAAAGGCGATTTGCGCGGCATTGACCTGGACCATATTGATGCAATCTTGGCCCTATGCCGGACTGAGCGGGGCCACGACCGGGTTTTAATCCCAGGAGTGGATGCTTTGCGCTCGTTCGGAGAGCTATTGCTGACCCAACCGGGTACGTTGGCGGGCCGGACCCGGCAGTACTGTTTTGAAATCCAAATCGGAGAAAAATGTGAGCTTCCGTTTGATACCGGATCTATATATGTCAACTGGGTAAAGTCCGCTGCCGAAATCTGTGCTAATTTCAAGGAGGAACGACATTTAAAACAGGAAGCTGTCGATTTGGATTGGGATGTCCTGGCGCAAGCCGGAACATCAGAAGCCTTGGTCGTGCGAAATTGGGAGCCCGGCGACGAAATTCTTCGGCCTGGCCATGGAGCAGCGGAAAAAATCAAGGCGTTATTTCAGGAAAACCGGGTATTGCTCTGGGAGCGCAGGCACTGGCCGGTGTTGGAAATCGGCAAAGAGATCGTTTGGGCGCGTAAGTTTGGATGCGCGGGAAAGTTCAAAGCGTCCGGTGAGAGTAGCCGGGTAGTACGTTTGGTATACGGCGCCCCTACTCCTTCGATATAGGGTGTGAATCGAAAGCCGGGCGATCAACGTCTCTAGTAATAGTAATGTCCGGTTGGCGGAAGGTGAGTTCATGAGTTCAAATGTAAAAACAGCAGTTTTTTGGGTGGTCATCGTTTGCGCGGTCGCGTTAGTGTACATGGCCGTCAAGACCGGCCGTGGTCCCACGCCGACGAATCTGAAGGTTTCGGATTTCGTCTCCTACGTACAAGACGGCAAGATCATTGACGCCGATATTACCGGTACGGATGTTACCGGAACCTATTCGGATGGCGGAGCTTCCAAGCAGTTTCACACCGTCATCCCGCCGAACTACCCCAAGATTTACGACCTTCTGCAGGACAAGAAAGTGAAGTACACCTGGAAGGAATCCACCGGCAGTGGCTGGGTCGGAATTCTTTTCAATGCAGTGCCATTGCTGATTCTGCTAGGTCTCTGGATCTTCATGATGCGCCAGATGCAGAGCGGCGGCAATAAAGCGCTCAGCTTCGGTAAGAGCCGCGCCCGGCTGCATTCGTCTCAACAAAAGAAGGTTTCCTTCAAAGACGTGGCGGGCGTGGATGAAGC
>DASXGT010000012.1:0-27329 GCA_036488895.1 Bryobacteraceae bacterium
GACGGGCGCGACCCCGCCAAGAAGCATTTACACTTTAACCCTGAACTCCCCTCTCCTGCTTCAAAACCGGACATTTCTACTTTGCAGAGATTAGGACATTTCTACTTTGCGTTGACAGACAAATCAGCGCTTCCATGCAACGATATCACGGCAATGGATTTCAGCAAATTTAAAGTTTCGGCGGCTATTCTAAGCACGGTTGTCCTACATGGTCTTCCGCCGTTGCTATCGGCTTGGTTTGTTTCTAGCGGTCTGTCATCCGTTGTGTGCCCAGATGTTCCCACAAACATTCGCGAACGCGGCGTTTCCAGATACCGGCGAGTTCTCTTCGCCTGACCAGTCTTCAGAAGCGGCGGCGAAGGGAGATAGGCCAACAACCTGGAAGACAGTACCCCAGGACATTTTGCTAGATCAAAAGCGCATCTACTGGGATTTTCCGCGTGACTTGGCTCATGGAAAACACTGGATTCCCGTTGCGGCCTTTCTTGGGGCAACCGGAGCGTTGATAGCTTTAGACCAGTTTGAGTCTCCCTATTTCCGGCGCACCACCACGTACCACGGATTTAACACAGCGCTTTCGGGGACCGATAGCTCGCTGATCATCGCGGCAGTGCCGGCCGCGACACTTTTAACCGGCTACATTACCAAGAATTCGTACGCTAAAAGCACTGCTCTTTTGATGGGAGAGGCGATAGCGGACTCGGAAATTTTAAATGAAGTTTTCAAATTGACGACGCGGCGAGCGAGGCCGGAAAGCATTCTCATGCAAGGCAACTTCGCGGACACATGGCTGGATTCCCGAACCGTCACCGACGGGGGATTCCCTTCCGGCCATACGATTGCGGCCTTTTCGGTGGCGACAGTCGTATCAAGGCGCTACGGACATGATCATCGCTGGATTCCTTATTTAGCCTACGGCGCCGCGGGCGCTATTGGATTCTCGCGTGTGACCCTATCCGCGCACAACGTTTCGGATGTTTTCGCAGGAGCGGCTTTGGGCTACATCATCAGCCGTTTCGTTGTACTGCACCGGCATCAGCACGACTGACCATCTTCACGCGGTATAGATTCAATCAAGGAGATAACGTATGCGAGAAATTTACAGAGTACTGATAGCCGGACTTGCGATTTCAGCCGGGATCGGAATTGCGCAACAGAGCCCCGCCGACGGACCTTACAAGGTTTTGAAGACCGCAAAAGTGGGCGGAGAAGGCGGTTTTGATTATGTTTATGCAGATGCGCAGGAACGCCGTTTGTATGTGCCGCGGTCCGGCCCAACCAAACGTATCTCGGTGTTTGATCTGGCAACTTTGCAACCTGCCGGAGAAATCCCGGATGTAGGAGCGCACGGCGTAGCGGTAGATCCGAAGTCGCATCGTGGATTCTCCACGAGTAAGCCCGTGGTGATGTGGGACACGAGAACGCTCAAACCTATCAAGACCATTGAGGTGCAGGGCAATCCGGATGGCCTTCTGTTTGACTCATTTAACGAGCGCGTCTACATCCTCAGCCATAGCGCGCCGAATGCGACGGTGATCGATGCAAAGGATGGGTCTGTGCTGGGAACCATCGATTTGGGCGGCGCGCCGGAGCAGGCGGCCACTGACGGCAAGGGCCATATCTACATCGATATTGAAGATAAGAATAACGTCGCTGTAGTGGATGCGAAGACCATGCAGGTAACGGCACATTACGATCTCGACAACAACAAAACGCCGGCTGGCTTAGCCTTGGACGCAAAGAACCAAATACTATTCGCGGCATGCCGCAATCCCGCCGTAAGCGTGATCATGAATGCCCAGAATGGCAAGATCATCACAACCCTGCCGATTGGCACGGGTGTAGATGGCGCCGGTTTTAACCCAGAGACGATGGAAGCATTCAGTTCCCAGGGAGATGGAACGCTGACCGTGATTAAGGAGAAGAGCCCATCGGACTTCGAAGTGGAGCAAAATGTAAAGACCATGCCGTCGGCCAAGACGATGACGATCGATAGCGAAACAAATCACCTCCTGCTGATTGGAGCGGAATTTGGTCCCGCGCCAGCGCCCGCGGCTCCGGGCGAACGGCCACGCCGCGGTCCACTGGTGTCCGGTTCTTTCACGATCCTTGAAGTTGGCAAATAGTCTTTACAGGTGAATAATGCCGCGCCGTAACGCAACTGTTACGGCTTCGGTTCGATCCGAAACGTTCAGCTTGGAAAAGATGTTGCGAACGTGCATCTTGACCGTATCCTCCGCGATGGAAAGCTCGCCGGCTATCTCTTTATTCCGTTTGCCCTTGGCGACCAGCAGCAGCACCTGTACTTCGCGGCCGCTCATGGCGTCATTCTTAATGTGCTCCACCAAGCGTTGAGCGATCGCCGCTGGAATATGTTTGCCGCCTTTGGAAACGGTCCGGATGGCGTTCAATAGTTCGTCGCGCACCAGGCCTTTAGCGACATAACCTTGGGCACCGGCATCGAGCGCGCGCTGAATATCGGCATCGCCGTCATAAGAACTTAGCACGATGATCTTTGCCCTGCTATCGAGCGCATGAATCGCTTTTATCAATTCAAAGCCGCTCATGTCAGGAAGCCTGAGGTCCACAATTGTCACGTCTGGTTTTTGGTCCCCGAAAGCTCGCACGGCCTTTTCTCCGTTGGCGGCGGTTGCGGCAATCTCCATGTCAGGCTGCATGGCGATGATGGCAGACAAGCCATCGAGCACTACCGGATGATCGTCCACGCATAAAATTTTAATCATTTCTCTTTTTCTCTGCTAAATGCACGTTTACCGGGAACAATCACCGTTACGCTCGTACCTTCGCCAGTTCGGCTTTCGATAGCGAGCGTCCCCCCGATCTGATTTGCGCGTTCTCTCATTCCGATCAATCCATAGTGACCGGGTTTGCCAGTTTCGGCCATTCGCGATTCAATTCCGCAGCCGTCATCCTTTACTTCCAGGCAAAGCTCCGACGGTCTATAAATCATGCGCACCTCAATCTTCCCGGCAGCCGCGTGCTGAAATGCATTGGCGATCGCCTGATATCCAATTTGCGTCAGGTCGTCAGCAACCAACGGGTTAACGATGCGCGGCGTTCCTTCCACGATTAAGTTGGAAACCGGGCCGCCTTCACGCTGAAAGTCTTCCATGGCTTTCCGCAGCACCCTGGCGATGTCTACCGCGTCCCGCGCTTTTTCACGGAGATCCCGGAGCACCTCGCGGCCTTTTCGCATCAGCCCGCGAGATAACGTCAGCGCGCGTTGCAAGTGGGGTTTAGCGGCGTGCCGTTCTTCAATTAACGAATCACTCAATTCTATTTGCAAGCTCACGCCCATGGCATTCTGCAATAGCTCATCATGCAACTCCTGCGCAATGCGAGTCCTTTCCGCTAGCCGCTCTTCGAATCTGGCGTTCCATGCAGCTTGCATCCGCTGCAGGCGCAGGCGATAGATGCCCCAGCCAATCAAGGCGGCGGCAACGACGCACAAAATGGTGAACAAGCGGGTCTGATAAAAGGCCGGCAAGATACTGAAGGCAATGCTTGCGCCGTCTTCATTCCATAGGCCGTCGTTGTTCGCAGCCGAAACTTGGAATCGATACGCTCCTGGCCGCAGGTTCGTATAGAATGCCTGTCTTCGTGTGCCGACATTCTGCCAATCTTTGTCAAATCCATCCAGCCGGTAGCGAAATTGTACTTTCCGCGGCACAACCAAACTTAATCCGGCATAGTCAATTTGCAGGTTTCTGGTAAGGGGTGGGAACCGCATCGCTCGATCAATCCGAGGCTCATGATTATCGGCGACCACCCGCTCAATCACCACAGGCGGCGGTAGAGAATTCTTTTCAATATGCCGGGAATCTAGAATCGCGATGCCCGCGGACGTGGTGAACCACAGCTTTCCATCCAAATCCAGACTACCGGCGGACTGTGAGCGTCGAACTGGATTCGCGGGGAGGCCATCTCCGAAGTCGTAGAAATCGCATTGAACCCGACGGGCGGGAATTGGCCCGGCAGCAGGCAAATCGGAACGATGTATGCGCGCGATGCCTGTACTAAAACCGAGCCAGAAATAATCCTTGCCGTCAGCCTGTAACCAGAGAATGCGATTGCCCGGCAATCCCGCGTCCGTGTTCCAGGAGACAAACTTCTTTCCATCGAAACGGAATAATCCGCCGTCCGTTCCAAACCATACTTCTTCCGGACTCTGCACGTATACGTCGTTGACTGTTTCTTCAGGTGCACGATCAGCCGCCGAAAATTCGTGAAAAGAGCCTTGCCGGTAGACGCCCAACCCGCCGCCGAAGAAGCCCAGCCACAAGGCGCCGTTGCTCTGAGCTCGCATTGTCTTAATCGTTCTCGCGTTGCCGTCTAGATTAGGTTCCGCCCGGGTTAACACCTCGCTTTTCCAAGAAAACAATCCCTTCTGAGCGTCCGCGAGCCATATGCCACCCTCGGCGTCCTCTTCAATTGCGGTCACCGACTTGAGCACTCCGGTGATCCGTTGAGTAGTAGTCAATAAATCGGCAGCGTTGGCGGCGATTTTAAATACTCCTTGCGTTGTGCCTACCCACAATTGCCCGTCGGGGGCCTCTTTGACGCTCAGCACATCGACACCGCGCAGATATTGGTCAACAGATGAGTCATGAATACGATTCAGGCCGGCTTGGGTTCCGACCCAGATGGCATGACCACCTGCCTCCACCGAAGTGACCTTGTCACTGGTCAAACCGTCGCGCTCTGTGAGCAAAGCAAATTTTCCGAAGCGATAACAATGCAGGCCGTTATTTGTTCCAACCCAGATGTCTCCCTCGCGATCCTCAAACAAAGATTCAATCAGGTCGCTCGCCAGATCCATTTCGAGCTTGCGCCCTGTATTCGTAGTTCTGACTAATCCGGAAGTCAAGCTTCCGGCCCAAAGGTATCCACGCCTGTCGTGCAAAGAAACGGAAGGAATGAGGTCTTGTGGCAAAGGCCGCGCGGCTAGCCAGATTCTCCCCTGCTTCCCTTCGTTCAGAAACAATTGGCGGCCGCCTAGCAGGACCCTATGCGTGTAGATAGACGGCATTTGCACTTCATCCGCAGTTGTATGCGGCGCTATCGGTATGTTGCCGTTACCTAATGACGGCCGCCGGATCACTTGCTCCGGATCAATTCTCTCCACCGGAGTCAGGCTTCCCCGCGAGACGTCTGCGAATCGATAGAGGCCGTTCTCCGCAATCACCCATACTTCGCTTTCGGAAACCGAGACAATTGCCTCGGCTTCGGCCCCCAATCGATATTTCTGAAGTCCAAGTTTACTCATTCTGGTGATAAAGCCCGAAGCGGAGCCGATCCATAAACTGCCGTCCTTTGCCGCGCACAAAGCCGTTACAGCTCCCAAAAGAGGCTCGCTGCTCGAGAGCAGCTTTTGAGGAACAAAGTTGATGCCATCGAAACGAATGAGCCCATCGGAAGTTCCAAGCCACAGATATCCATCGCGGGTCTGTGTAATTGCATAAATCAAGGTAGAAGGCAACCCGTCCTGGTGTGCCCAAGAAGTACGCACATATCTTTCTAGACCCGCCCCCAGGCTAGCTAGACCCGCCCCTGGGCTCGCTCCTTCCATGCCGCGCACAACCAGACAGAGAATTGACAGGATCATTTGGCACGACCTGGCATTCGACGTTATCCGCACATCTTTATTTAACTGCGCCTCCGGCCGCGGTCAAACATTAAGGCGCTCCGGCCGGATTTTGGACATTCAGCCATCCACCGCCTAACGCCTTTACGAGCGCTACGGAGGCTACCATTTGTTCGCCCAAGATTTGTGTTTGTGCTCGCTGGTTATAAAGCAACTCGGCCTGCGCATTCACCACGTTCAGGTAGTTCACTAGTCCCGTTTTGTACTGGTTTAGCGCGACCTGCTCCACTCTTTGGGCATCGTGCACGGCATTCGCCTCGGAAGCTGCTTCACCGGAGAGTATGCGGATGGCAGCTAACTGATCTTCGACTTGCTGGTATGCGGTCAGCACGCCCTGCTCATACTGCGCGACGGTCTCACGGTAGCCGGCCTTGGCCTGCTCGACTTGGGCCTTTAACCGGCCGGCAGTAAACACCGGCGCCAGGGCGCCGGCGCCAAGCGATGCCAGCGAGTTCTGCCATTGAAAAAGCGAGGCTGGATTGACACTCTCAAATCCCGCGGCTCCCGAAAGGCTGAACTGTGGAAACTGCGCCGCCCTGGCAACTCCGATTTGCGCGCTGGAGGCGGCCATGGTCCGTTCGATACTCTGAATGTCAGGGCGGCGCTCCAGCAATTGAGACGGAAGCCCGGCCGGAATAACCGGCGGACCTTCCCGCAGAGCATTGCGAGCCAGCGAAAATGACGAGGGAGATTGCCCCGTCAAGACCGCAATGACGTGCTCTAACTGCGCGCGTTGTATTTCGATATGTTGTGCTTGCGCCTTGGTCTGATCCAGCAATGTTCTTGCTTGGTAAACATCGTAGTCTGTTGCCAGTCCTCCCTTCATGCGCAGTTCCGTCAACTGCTCCGCCTGTTGCAACGTCTCTAGCGTCGCCAATAACACTTCACGCTCCGCATCCAACTCGCGGACGCCAAAGTAGTTCATCGCAAGGCCAGTCTCTGCAACTAAACGAACGAAATAGAGGTTGGCTTCCTGGCTCTGTTCGGTAGCCGCGGCGGCTTCAATGGAATGCCTCACCTTGCCCCAGACGTCAACCTCGTATCCAAGCAAGATGGCCAGTTGAAAGTCGTTATAGGTGGCTGCATGTCCGCCGGTGTTGCCGTTGTTTGGCCGGTTCTGCGCTTCCCGGTTCCGGCTTGCCGATCCACCAGCGCTCACCGTCGGGAAAAGATACGAGTGTGACGCTTTTAAATATTCCTGCGCTTGATCGACTCGCGCCACGGCGGCTTGGACATCCTGGTTTGCCGAATCAGTCTGTTGTTCCAGACGATTCAGTTCTTCGTCATGGAACACCAACCACCAATTGCTATAGGCGATCGGACTCTGTTTTTCGCTATTGGGGCTGGCGCCCTCTTTGAATTGCGGAGCAGACGGCACGGGAGGTCTTTGATACCGCGGCCCAACCATGCACCCCCAAGAAGCCACCAGCATTACCAGAACAGCGCCGGTTCTTGCTCTAAGCTTAGTTCGACTTTCGATAGGCATCGTTAACTCCCCGTTACGTCTGATTTCGCGTTCTGTATCGATACTTGATTTCCCTCTGTCAGAGAGTCAGAAGGATTTGTAATGACGGCGTCTGTTGAGTGCAAGCCTGAGAGAACTTCCACAAACGTTCCAAAGTCCCGCCCGATTGTGACGTTGCGCAGGTGTACTTTTCCGGTTTGATCCACCACTCCTACCTGCATTCCAGCGGCCTGAAAGATCAAGGTATTCGCCGGAACAATTAGGGGAGCAATAGGTGAGCGCAAACTAAAAACCGCGCTTGCGTACGTGCCTGGAAAAAGTTGCCCGTTGTGGTTCGGAATATCCAATTCGGTTCGCATCGTACGTGAATTTGTATCCACTGAATTGGCGTACCGCGCCACTGTGGCCGGAAAACCTTTGCCTGGAAAGCCAGCTATGAAAAGTTTCGCGGGAAGTCCGGGCCGGACGCTTCCGCTATAGTCTTCCGGTACATTGACGAATATCCGAAGCGTGTCGATCTTAGCTATACGGAATAACTCTTTTCCTGGACCATTCCCGCCCGAGTTGATCAGATCTCCGACATCGGTATTCCTAGCAGTAACTACGCCATCAAAAGGTGCGCAAACTCTTTCGAAGTTTTGCAATTGCTCCAATCGCTGTACATCGGCCGCGGCCCCCTTGGCGCCGGCGGTCAACATGGCGACGTTTTGATTGTTCTGATCGACATCCTGTTGCGAGACGGAATGCGAGCCAATTAGATCCTGGTAGCGGCTGGCGGTCATATTCGCCAGTTTCAAGTTGGCTTCGGTCTGCGCAAGCAACGCCCGCGCCTGAGTCAACTGTTGATCTAATTCAGGAGTTTCAATCACCGCCAACAGTTCGCCGACGTGAACACGGGCTCCAATGTCTTTCGTCCACACCTTTAGATATCCGTTGGTGCGAGCAAAAATCGGCGATTCCATGAAGGCTTCCGTTGTGCCTGGCAGATTCAACTCCGTCGCGGCCTGGCCGCGCGCCGGATGAATAACCGAGACATGTTGGATAGCGAGTGTCTTAGTATCCTCCGCCACCTTTGCTTCTGTAGCAGCTTTGGACTGAATCGTAAATACGGCTGCGATACCCAACGCGATTGCCGGCACTAAGAACCAAAGCAACCTTCCGGCGCCGGTATGGATCTGTTTGTGTTTTTGCTCCATTGTTGATTACTCCTTTTCCTTCCGTGAATGCACTAAGCTGAAAACGACAGGCACGAAGAACAATGTCGCGACAGTGGCGAATAACAAACCGCCCACCACCGCGCGCCCCAACGGCGCATTCTGCTCGCCGCCTTCACCCAAACCCAACGACATCGGGATCATGCCGATCATCATTGCCGTGGCCGTCATAATCACGGGCCGTAGCCGAGTGCCGCCGGCCTCCAGCGCGGCTTTCACCGCATTTTTCGTTTCGGCCAAACGTTCATTGGCGAATGTGATGACCAGGACGCTGTTCGATGTCGCCACACCGATGCTCATGATGGCGCCCATCAAGGCTGGAACGCTCAAAGTGGTCTGCGTCAGAAATAGACACCAGCAAATTCCAGCAAGCGCGCCCGGCAAAGCTGCGATGATAATCAGCGCATCCAACCACGATTGAAAATTGACAACGATTAGCAGATACACCAGTGCAATGGCAAATGCAAGACCCGCGAACAAGCCGATGAAGGAGGACCGCATGGTGGCCACTTGTCCTCTGGTGACAATGGTTGTGCCTCGCGGTAACTTCATGGAAGCCGTCAACTTGTCGACCGCTCTCGCCACGCTCCCCAGGTCTCGTCCTTCGACGCTCGAATAGACGTCAATTACCGGCCGCACGTTGTAGTGGCTTACCACAGCTGGCTCCGCGCCTCTTGCGGGAGCCGCAATGTTCTCAAGCAACTGGTCTGCACCCGGATAACTGGCGCTCACCGGGATGGTGCCTATGGAATCGAGCGAGTTCATCTTGTATTGCGGAGTCTGCACGGCGATTGAGTAACTAACTCCATTCTTCGGATCCAGCCAGAAGTTAGGAGCGGTTTGAAAGCTGGAACTGAGCGATGTTAAAACGTTATTGGCGACATCGCGCTCGGCTAAGCCCATCTGATTGCTCTTACTCCTGTCGACCGAATAAAGGAAGCGCGGTTGATTCATCAATTGGTATACGTAGGTGTCCACCGAACCAGGGACGTCCCGGATACGGCTGGCAAGCTGGGTCGCCAACTGAAAGTTCGATTTCATGTCGTTCCCCACGATCTGGACGTCGATCGCAGAGGGGAGGCCAAAGTTGAGCGTCTGGGTCACTATGTCGGCCGGCTGAAAATAGAACGTAGTTGATGGAAACTGCTCCGGGAGTTTTTCGCGCAGAGCGTTGACGTAGTCCAATGTGGGACGATGGTTCGGCTGAAGCGAAACAAGAATCTCCGCGTCGAACGAGCCGATGGTACCGCCGTTGCTATAGGAAAGATTGATGCCGCTGGTGGGCAGTCCGATATTATCCAAGACGCCCAGCAACTCCTGGTGTGGCACGGTTTGGCGGATCACGCCTTCCACCTCGTCAGCCAACCGGGCAGTATTCTCAATACGGGTCCCGGTATTGGCCCGCATGTGCAATCTAAACTGTCCGGAATCCACAGCGGGAAAAAAGTCCTGACCCAACCGTGCGACAAGCAGCGCCACACTGGCAGCGCAGAACAAGAGAAAGCAAATGCCAAATAATTTGCGATGTTCTAGGCAAGCCGTAAGTTGGCGTTCGTAAACGTTTCTTAGCCATTCAAATCCGCGCTCCACCGCGTTGTGGAGACGTCCAAGAGGTGACAAACTCCTTCCTTCGTCCCCCGAACGATGCTTCGCGACCTCGGCCGGCAGCAAGAACTTAACCATGGTGGGCACCAAAGTACGGGAAAAGAAATAGGAAGCGAGCAAGGCGAAGACCACCGACTCAGCAAATGGCACAAACAGATAACGCGCGACGCCCGTCAAGAAGAACATAGGCACGAAAACAATGCAGATGGAAATAGTGGCCACAAACGCGGGTACGGCGATCTCCTGGGCGCCGTTTAGAATCGAGTCTTCTAACTCCTCGCCAGCCGCTATGTGTCGTTCGACGTTCTCGATCTCCACCGTCGCGTCGTCGACAAGGATGCCCACGGCCAGCGCCAGGCCGCCCAGCGTCATAATGTTGATGGTTTCGCCTAGGGCGCTCAAGATCAGAAGCGACGTCAGAATGGAGAGCGGAATGGAAGTAGCAATGATGAGGGTGCTGCGCCAGCTCCCCAGAAACAATAGAATCATTAACGCCGTCAACACGCCCGCGATCAAGCTTTCACGAATGACGCCCTGCAATGAAGCCTTGACGAAAATAGATTGGTCGAAAAGGGGCCGGATTACCAGTTGCGGCGGGAGCGTTGCCGCTACTTTCGGCAAGAACGCGCGGATACGCGACACGATGTCGAGCGTCGACGCGTTACCTGACTTCTGAACGGTCATCAAAACGCCACGCTGCCCGTCTTGACGAACGATGTTCTGCTGTACCGCATAGCCGTCCCTGACGTTGGCAACATCGCGCATGAAAATAGTGCCGCCGTTCACCGTTTTGATAGGCAGATTATTGAGCGCGCTGATCGCCTCTGGTGTTGAGTTCAATTCGATGTTGTACTCGGTCCGGCCAATCTTAGCTGTTCCAGAGGGCAAGATGACGTTTTGTGCATTGACGGCATTCACGACGTCGATCGGCGAAAGGCCGTGGGATAACAAGCGATTGGAATCGATGTCTACCATCACTTGACGGACCTTGCCTCCGTACGGGACCGGCAATGATGCGCCTTGAACGGTCGCCAGTTGGGGACGAATCTGGTTGTTTCCCAGATCGTTTAATTGCTGTTCCGACAGCCCTGGTCCGCTCAATCCTAATTGAAGGATGGGAACGGTTGCGGCGTTATAGCTCAACACCAGTGGCGGCGTAATGCCGGGAGGGAACTGCTTGATGCCGGTCTGCGCCTCGGCGATCACCTCTGAAATGGCGCTATCGGTATTTGCGTTCGGCTGAAAGAAAATTTTGACGACGGATACTCCATTCAGCGATTGCGATTCAATATGCTCGATATTGCCGACGCTAGTAGTGAGCGACCGCTCGAAAATAGAGACGATCCGATTCGCCATTTCCGTGGGCACTAGGCCGGTGTAGCTCCAGACCACGCTGATCACGGGGATGTTGATGGCTGGAAAAATATCCACCGGAGTCCGAAGCAGCGCCACCGGAGCGATGAGCAATAGGAGGAGTGAGAAGACGACGAACGTATATGGTCGCCGGAGAGCTAATTTTACAATCCACATGGCAGAATCATTCCCTAATCTATTTCGAGAGTAGGGCTTTTCGGCCGCCGAAGGGACGCCAGTTAGGGCGTGTAGACGATAGCTATTTTGGGTAGGTGGGAGATGAAAATATAGACCTGCAACCTTAAAATCCACGTAAAGGCGCGAAAATAAGTGCCCGGCCGTCGTGGGAACCGCCGTGGATTTGACGAAGAGATCGATAACGATCTAACGAAGATTGACGGCGGCGGCGGAATCAATCCCGACTACTTGCCCCGTGATCCGAATAACGGCTGCAAGCGCGTTTACCCGCACAATTTTATTTGAGTAAACACTATGTTCAAAGTAGTGAAGGCGCAAGGCGGGTACACGGCATGGTCTGACAAGCATCCGGCCTATGACTTCTATAACGAACCGAGCGGAACCGGCGTGGATGACTTCTACTTTCCAGAAATCAATTCGGTGGTGGTGAACTTGCCGGGAGTCAGCGGTTGCACAGCAGTTGTGGACAGCGCGGCGGACCTGACCGCCTGGACGAACAGCTTTGACAACATCCAATGCTACGACGAGCTGAAGATAAAGGCGATTCTGAACGAGATCAACAGCAGGAAACACGACGGCGCAAGTTCCGCCACGGTACCCACACTTTCGGCATGAATTTTCAAGCGGTCAGCGTTGGCCAAAAACTGTGGAAAATGGCGTTACCGGCGGCTACACGGACGCTATGGGTACCCCCAGCAAAAGTCTTCTGAACGAGATTGAATTTGTCGACAAACAGATCGGCAGAATGATCAACGGGCTTAAGGAAAATGGCTTGTATGAATCCACGCTTGTGGTCATTACCGCAAAGCATGGCCAGTCGCCGATATGGAATCTCCCGCTACCCTCCTGGGTGATCAAGTCGCCGCCACAAGCGAGGATGATTTTTCGCTGATCTGATTAAAGAATCAGAACAGCATAGGCGAAGCCGTGGAGACGCTTTCCGTAAACGCAGACTAAATCGGCGCCGGTGAGATTTTTGCCGGACCGTCGATGTCTTTATTGTTCGACGATCCAAAATCGGATCCTAGAACTCCAGACATCGCTGTCCAACCCCGGGAGCAAGGGAAAGGTCGCGGAGCACGGAGGCTTTGCACAGGATGATACGAACGTGATGTTGCTGGTTTCCAATTTAAGATTGAAGCCGGACACTGTTCTCAATCCTGGTTCAGACGACATCTGTTGCTCCGACGATTCTTAAGGTGCTTGGCATCGAGCCGAACCAGCTAGAAGCTGTTCGCAAGGACAAGACAGGCACATTACCCGGACTTTCGTTCTCTGAAAACTACCACAGCTATTAAGTTACGGCAAGCCCGTGTAAAAGAGAAAGCCGCCTGCTGTCAAACTGGCATCAAAAATAACCGCCGCTTTGACAGCACTGCGGTTTTAGTTATTTTTCAGGTGACCGTTATCACTCGTTCATCTTGCCTTGCTAACCTGCGTTGAAAGACACAAGCAGAACAGCCGCGGCAAGTTGCCGCATGACGGTTGTTCGCGCGCAGTTGCCATTTCGCGGGAGAATCTCTTGAATTTTAAAAACACAGTTCTGGCCTTAGCGTTGCCTGCCATCGCCGTGTTCGCGCAGGCCCCTCAAGCCGGGACGACCAAGGCCGCCGGAGTCAAGGCATCTATGCCGACAATTCTAAAGTTTTTGACGCCTACCGACATTGATCCAGCCCTGGTTTTGCCCCCCCCGGCGAAGGACGGTTCAGACGTTCAACAGAAAGAAATGGCCGAAGTGAAGAATCTCATTCACGCCAGGTCAAAAGAACGATATGCGGAGGCTGTATGGGACGCCCGGCATGAAGATCCCACGCCGTTTGCCGCGGCGATTGGACCCGATTTCGACCTGGCGAAGTTACCCGCAACGGCAAAGCTGCTTAAAGATGTTTTGAATGATCAAACGGTGCTGACCAGCAAGGCTAAGGATTTCTTCAAGCGTAAGTTTCCCGTCGCGGCTGCGATGCCTGGCGATTCTTACGGTGAATGGACCTGTGACGCGGAGGACCGGAAACCCACCGCACGCCCTTTAAGATCCTATCCCAGCGGCCACGCAACGATGGCTTATACGTTTGGAGTCGTGTTGGCTAATCTCATCCCAGAGAAATCACAAGCGATTCTAACGCGCTCGGCCAGCTACGCTTACAGCCGTGAGGTTTGCGGAGACCATTACCACTCTGACGTCGAAGCCGGCCATGTCCTTGGCACCACGATTGGAATTCTACTATTGCATAATCCAGTAATCAAGCCTGAAATTGAGGCATCGAGGGCGGAGTTGCGGGCGGCCCATCTCACGAATTAATCCCGGGATGACGCCGCCATACGCAGAGTGAAATGGATCTAGACCGATACTATCGGGTCGCTACGCCTTGCAGGACCTTACCGACTGAACCGCTTGGCGTTTGGATATGCATAAGCGCCGCCAAAGTTGGAGCAACGTCAGAGATTCCGACGTGTTCCGTATGCACGCCCGCGGAGATTCCGAAGCCATAAAAGATAAGCGGCACGTGTGTGTCGTAATTGTAAGGCGTCCCGTGCGAAGTACCTTCAGCTCCAAATAAGTAGTACGGCTTGGCCACTATAATTACGTCGGGGCTGCGCTCTGGATAGAAACCCCGAGCGACCAGACGATCGACTTCAGATTCCGGCGCTACATGCTTCAGCAGCTCCGTCCGGGTATAAGTCCTGGCGACAAAGGGAAACGCGGCGGCTGTCTTTGCAACTTCGTTCTCCACTTCCGCGGCATCGAGCTTTTTTTCCGCGATCAATTTGCGGTTCAGGTATACGCTGGCGCCTTCGCCAGATGCCAATATCCAGTCTCCAGGCCCGAACTTCGCCGTTAGAGCATCTGAAATGGTTGCGAGGAATTGCTTCTTGTTGAGCCGTCCGCCGGGCATATGGCGCTGTGCCATCACTTCCGGCACAGGAGCAACACCGTGGTCGGCGCTCAGGACAACAATCAAGTTGTCTTTGCCGCCAGCTTGCTTCTCCGCGGCGTTAAGAAGTTTTTCAAGAACCCGGTCTGTGCGAATAGACATGTCTTCGACTTCCGGCGCATCTGGCCCGACAGCATGGCCAAGATGATCGTTGGCCGAAAAGCTAACCGTCAGGACGTCGATGCCTTCGTGTTTACCTAACTCTTCGGCGGTCAGAGCGCGTTCGGCGAGCGCTTCGATGGTCTCGTTGGCATAGGGCGTTTTGGCCCACTCAGAGAAATATTTCGCGTCGGCTTTGGCCGGCAGCGTCATCAGCACCGGGGGCAGCTTGCTGTTTTTATTTAATGGATGCCAAACGGCGCCGACCGATTTTTCAGGCCAAGCCTCGCTGTTGAACTTTTGCACCCAGGCCGGAAGGGCGGGCATGAAGTAAGTGCTTGAGACCACTACGCCGGTTTTGGCATCGAGCCAATAGGCGGCATCGCTCATGCGACCGCCTGGGAGAATTGCGGCGCGGTCTTTCATGGAGATTCCAATGGTTTTGCTTTTTCCACCGTCCGACATTTTGATTTCATCGGCAATGGTGCTCACAATCAAGTTGTGCGGCGACGACCCAATACGATTGCCGCTAATGCCGATCAACTTCGTGCCGCTATCCTCCACGGATGTTACGGTTTTTCCGGTTGCGCGGTCATACCACTCGTTAGAAACGATGCCGCAAAACTCCGGGACAGAACCTGAAAGCAGAGCGGCGTGGCCGGTCGCGGTGACCGTAGGAAAGTGATCCTGGTGGGCATCAATGTAAACTGCGCCCTGCGTTAATAAGCGCGCCAGGCCTCCGGTGTATTGATCGCGAAAGCGCTCGGTATAGTCATAGCGGAACTGATCGATTGCAATGGCGAGAAGGAGCTTTGGTTTTTTTACCGGCCTCGATTGGGCTGCCGGAACCGGGGCAGCATTCAGGCGTGTCAGGGAAAATAATATGAGAGCGAGAAGAGCTTGTTTCATCTTTCAGAACACATTGAAACAGGCCACTCTTAGGAAAATCTAAAGAATTTCACCTTGTCATGTAAAATTCATGGGCGCTTACGCCAAGGCCGATTTGCAATACCGGAAGCATTTTTCTATTTCAGCGATAGTGCCGCCCGGACCGTTGTAATCGTATTCGATATCGGCGAACATTGGATAGCGTTCCCGCTTTAGTAACTGAAGCACGTCTTTAATCGGAGTATCGCCAGTACCCCAAGGCAGCTTAGTCCCCAGCCCTTTTCGTCCATCTCTGATGTGCAATACCGGAATCTTTGCATGCTGTTCGCGAATGAATGGCACGGGATCAAATCCAGCGGCAACGAATTGGCCGATATCGAGATTGATTCTCGCGTAACGGGACATAGCGAGCACCTTCTTAAACGAATCCGGCCCAGCAAACTGATTCGGATCCGCGGCGTTGGCATGGCCGTGAAACGCAACATCCATTCCGTACTTTTCCATCAGCGGAACCAACCGCGCAGCCACTGTAAATGTGGTGGACATCGCGATCCGGTTCACGCCTAGCGCCGTCGCCATCCGGAAGCCGCGATCCAGTTCCGCGTCAGTAAAGTCGTCCTTCATATCGAACGTATACGCGGCCATTTCGATGCCGGCGTCATTGTACTTATCACGCACATCACGGAAGGTCTGCAAGGGGACGGAGAGCCGCCAAGTGCGGAGATCCTCACGTGACGTTTTCGGCTCAATATGACGGAACCAAACCTCGCACGCACCGAGGCCGATTTCCTTCATTGCCTGAATCGCCCTATCCAGCGGCAGCGCTTGGAAACTGTATCCAGAGACGCCAATTCGCACGCCTTGAATGGTGGAATTAATCTTTGCCCGCGTAGTAAGACTCGATAGAGAGCCTAGCGCCCCAATTCCGAAAGTTCGCCGTGAAATCATTTTTTCTCTTCGAGTGGGAGTTTGAACGCCAGCAACTTGGAACCGGCTGCGACAGCTACATATTGATTACCGTCCGCGCCTTGCCAGGTAATGGGGACAGATTGAGCGATCTCTTCCAGCTTTGTGCTCCACAGCTCACGGCCGGTCTTCGCGTCGAATGCACGAAAGAAACGATCCTTGGCCGCACCGATGAAAATTAATCCGCCGGCCGTTGAAATGGGTCCGCCGCCGGAGTTCGGACCGCCGGTCTTGATGCCCTCCGGAATTCGCTCCACGGAACCGAACGGGACCTGCCAGGCGATATCGCCGGTGTTCACGTCAACCGCGGTTAGCCGGCCCCAAGGCGGCTGCCAGCAAGGCCAGCCATGTACCGTTGCGTTATTCGACCCGCCTGTTTCCCGGTCATATAGTCTGGGCGATTCCGGCGGCGCCTTCGCATCATGATCCTGTTTCCGGATCGTACGAAAGCCTGCTGAATCTGTAGTGTTGATGATGTAGTAACCTAGCGCCGCATCGAATGTGCCGCCGCTCCAACTGGCGCCGCCACCGGTTGTTGGAAGAACTAGCGCGCCCTCCTGAGACGCAGGTGTGAACGGACCACGGTTGCGGCCACCGCCATGGCTTTCGAGTAATTCGCGGCATGCTTTTTCATGCTCAGGCGTAATTTTCGCAATATCATCCATCGTGAAACTCAACCGCGAGAGAGGAGGAGGCTTAACCGGGAATGGCTGCGTGGGAGAGTAATATTCGCCCGGTACATCGCCTTTGGGTACGGGCCGCTCTTCCACTCCGTAGATTTGTTTGCCTGTCACTCGATCGAGGATAAACAGCATGCCCATTTTGGACATGGCGCCGACGGCAGGGATTTTTTGGCCATTATGGATCACGTCGAACAGGATAGGAGGCACCGGCAAATCATAGTCCCAAAGGTCGTGGTGAATTGCTTGGAAATACCACTTCAGTCTCCCGGTCTCCGCATCTACGGCCACAAGCGAGTTAGCGAAAAGATTTGAGCCTTCCCGATCCACGCCGTAGTAATCGTTATTGGCGGACCCGAATGGCATATAAAGAATTCCGCGCTCGATGTCGGCCGTGAAAAAAGTCCATACATTGACGCCGGATTGCTTCTGCCATTGCTCGCCCTGCCAGTTCTCATGGCCCGCTTCGCCAGGCCGCGGCACGGAGTGAAACGTCCAGACCAGCTTCCCGGTATGCACGTCCCAGGCGCGTACGTCTCCCGCGGGACCTTTGGCGCCGGTCTCATCCACAATGTGACTACCCGTGATGACCAGATTTTTATAGACGAACGGCGCCGACGAAACTCCCAAATGAAGATTTGGGAATCCGTTCATCACTTCCGGCGTCTTGAGATTGACAACGCCTTCCTCGCCAAAGCCGGAAATAGGTTTGCCAGTCTTGGCATCGAGCGCGTAGAGTTCACCTTCTTCGGTGGCAAACAAAATTTCCGGCGCGAAAGTTTTATCGCCCGGCCAGTATTCGAGACTCCGCATGGAACCAAGCTTGCCTGAAAAGCCGCTCTTCGCCGTGAATTCCCAGATCACCGCGCCTGTTTCCGGCGCCAATGCCGCAACGTGGTTGAAGGGCCACGAGAGATACATGACGCCGTTTACGACCAACGGGATAGATTGACTGGGCCGAAAAGGCTGGCCTTCGGTCTTCATGGAAAACGTCCATGCTGGTGCCAAAGTGGAAACGTTGGATGTATTGATTTGCGCGAGAGGCGAGTAACGCTGCGCTCCTTTGTCATGACCGTATCCGGGCCAGTCAGTTTGCCCGTGAAGCACCGGGACAAACAGACCCGCAAAAATTAGCAACCAAGTTCTCATCTATATTTTTAGTTCCGCAGGGCAAACGCAAAAACGCCGGCTGGGCCCGGAAGGACAACAAACTGTTTGCCGCCGACGATATATGTCATGGGCGATGCTTGCCAATCCTGACCCAGTTCGAGATGCCAGAGGTCTTTACCAGAGGAGGCATCCAGTGCTACGAAGGCGCCTTGCGGTGCCCCAAAGAACACAAGGCCTCCTGCCGTGGAAAGAATGCCGCCCCGTCCATAGACGGAAAGCGGAAATTCCCATACCTTCTTGCCGGTATTGATATCAAGAGCCCGGATAAAATTTTCTGCACCGGGTTGATTCGGGGCCACACCCCCATACCAGCGGTTCTCCACTAGCGGATCTTCTTGTTTTTTGTAGATTGCGCACCAATCGGTTGAGCGCACATAAAAGAGTTTGCTTATGGGATTCCACGAATCAGAGAACCAATTGGTTCCACCGCTGGATGCCGGGCACGTCAACGTGCCTTCGGTGCTGGTTTCGAAATTCTTCGTCAGAATGGGACGGCCATCTTTGCCGTAGCCCGAAGCCCAATTCACTTTGACAAAAGGTTCAGCCTTCAGCAACTCGCCAGTTGCGCGGTCGAGCACAAAGTAAAACCCATTACGGTCGGCGTGCAGCAGAAGCTTGCGCGGTTTCCCTTGCCATGGCTGATCTATCAGCAGAAGCGGCTCGGCTGCATCCCAATCATGCATATCATGAGGCGTGAACTGGTAGTGCCACTTCAGCTCGCCGGTCTTAACCGACAGCGCAACCACACTATTGGTGTGGAGATTATCACCTTTGCGTTCGTCGCCGTTGTAATCCGGGCACGGATTTCCAGTTGACCAGTAAACGAGGCCCAACTCAGGATCATATGAGCCGGTTAACCAAGTTGCGCCGCATCCATGCTCGAGCGCACTGCCCGCCCATGTCTCAGATCCCTTTTCGCCGCGCTTCGGAATCGTGTAGAAACGCCAGACATGTTCACCGGTGCTGAGTTTATAAGCATCGAGGAAACCGCGCGCGCCTTCTTCGCCTCCGGCCACGCCTACAATCAATAGATCGCCCGCCACGAGCGGCGCTGCGGAGGCACTGTAGCCATCTTTAACAGCGCCCATTTCGATATCCCAAAGCTTCTCGCCATTCTTCCGGTTAAACGCCAATAGGTGCGCGCCGTCGGTGACTATGAACACTTTGTCTCCCGCGACGGCTGCGCCTCTGTTCGCCCCTTTACCTGCATTACTTAGGAGGCCTTCCGTATGCGGCTGGCGGTACATCCATAGCTGCCGGCCAGTGGTCGCATCCAGCGCATAAAGCTCATTCCAACCAGTCGCGTACATCACGCCATCCACTACAAGCGGCGTCGCCTCTATGCGCGGCGAACTCGGAGTCGGAAACAACCAAGCCACTGCCAACTGCTTCACATTGCCGGCATTGATCCGGTCGAGCACGCTGTAGCGATTGCCGGATAAGTCCCCGTTGTAAGTGGTCCAGTCGCTTTTGGGTTCGATTGGCTTCTCGCGATACGCGCCGCCTTCGCGCGACAACAAGTGGTACTTTCCGTCGGCGGTAAGCAGGTCGGCAGAGAACTCATCTTCGCTCATGAGAGTGCCACCCAAGACACTGCCCGAAGATAACTTCAACGTAGCCGGCCGCGGTCCAGGGCCGAGCTTGCGGCCGGATTTCCGCTTGAGCCCTTCACCCGTGAGCCCGGCGGTTCCCATCGCCGCGGTGGACCCCGCTAACTGCCGGAGCTGGGCAATGAGGCCACTCAGTTCATCCTGCGGAATTTGGAAGGCGGGCATGCCTTTTTCCTGCCTGCCCATGTGGATCAGGTCTGAAAGCTCAGCATCCGTGTGATATCGAATGAACCCTAGAATGGACGGTGCGCGGCCACCGCCGTTAGCGTCTCCACCGTGGCAAATAGAACATCGATTCTCAAAGACATTGGCGTTCGGCGAAACGGATTGCCGCGCCGAAACAGCCGTCGCGAACATTGAAAGGAGAAGAAGACACCGCCACCGTTGCATCCGCGATTAACGCCCCCGCTTAGCGGACGTGTGAGACAAGTTTTCAAACAGGAATAATCCCGTTTTTCCTCCCATGGCAAGATCGAGGTCTCCATCGCCATCAAGATCCGCAACAGCTACCTGCATCCCCGCGCTGATGCGGCCGCCGTAGTCGATCACATGTTTAATCCATTCGATGCTGCCGTCTTTTGCGGGGCGGTATTCGTACCAATAGATACCCAGCGGCTCGCGCTCGCCGGGGTCTGACCCGTTATGCGCCATGTAGCGCTTACCCGTGACGAAATCAGGCTGGCCATCGCCATTCAGGTCGATCATGGTCATGGCGTGAGGCTGCGACCACGTATCGTCGATCATGTGCTTTTGCCACCTTCCGCCGCCTAGATTCTCCAGCCAGAAAACACCATAATCGTGGCCCATCGACGTTACCAGATCTTTTCGGCCGTCGCCGTTCACGTCAAGGACGTAGATATATCCAACGCTGACCAGATCGAACTCGGGATGGAATTTCCAATCGGGAGTTCTTGGGTCTGGAGGTGCTTCCAGCCATCCCAAAGGCGTAATGATGTCGTTCCGGCCGTCTCCATTGAGGTCGCCTACTCCGATGCCGTGCCCGTAGCTGCGCGGGCTCACCACGTGCTTCACGAAATTTCCGTTCACCAGCTCGAACCAGGCGAGCGGATCTTTCATCTGATGACCGCCCCATTGCGGCAGAACTTCCCGTGCTTTGCCGTCGTTATCCAGATCTACGAGAAACGAAAACTCGATGCTGTGCCCCGCTTCGATCAAATGTTCTTTCCAAGATCCGCCTTTGGCGCCTGGATTCTCATTCCACCAAAGCTTGTTGGCATGAGAGGCGGAACTAACCACATCCAGATATCCGTCGCCATTTACATCAATGAGTAAGTCTGTTAAATCTTCCGTCGCGTTCCGGAAATATTCAATGGAGCGAAAATTGTGCTTCGTCCAATTTGGACCTTCATACCAGTTCTCACCCGAGACAATGTCGGGATGGCCATCCCGGTTGATATCGCCCACGGCGCATGTCTCATAGGCGCCGAGGTCAAGCATGTGACTGGCAAATGGAATTTCAGCTGGCCTGGACGCGGCCCATCCAGCAAGCGCCGCCGCAAGTAGAACGAATCCCGCGACGGCGGCCTTGCGCGGCATCATTTGTCCCAACCGAAGGCGCCCATCAGGAAATGGAAGATATCTGTGTTGGAAATCCACCCATGCACCACTTCCGAACCGGGACCGGCGGCCATCACGGGCACCTCTTCCGCCGTGTGCTGTTCCTCCAGAGAGATCGCCGAAACCACCTCTTTTACGGTCGCCTTCTTGGACGTTTCCGTTAGCGCCTCGCCCTTGATCCGCAGATCGTAGCTATGATCCGCGGTCATCATCACGAGGGTGTCTTTCTGGTGTTTCTCCGTCGCGTTTTGAACTGCTTTGTCGAGCTCCACGATACGGCTGAGGGTCTTCGCGGCCTTTGACAAATGGCAATCGGAAAACGCAATCAACAAGTACCCTTTGGGATTCTTCGATAGGCGGGCAATTGCCTGCTCCACCGCTTCGTTAAAATCAAAATCCACATCGTCAAACAGTGCGATGACCCGGTCTTTGCCGGGATCCAGCGCTGACACCGCGGCCAAAGAATCAACATACATGTAACCTTTTGCCGGAATCTCCGCTGCCAGGTTATATCCCGTCTTTTTTGTTTGTTCAAGAATCCATTTGCGGCCCGTTCCAATGACCACATCCGGCCCGTTGCCGAATTTCGGATTCAGCATCTGTTTAAAAATGTCCGCCGAAAGCTGCCGGTTATTGGTATGCGCGTAGAACGCAGCCACGGCCGCAATCGTCACGCCTGTCCGGTCGTCGTTGGAAATGATGCCAGTCGAGAGGCCGTGCTCCTCGGCATATTCCAGTACCGTTTTCAGCGTCTCGCCATCTTTGACGCCGGGCTCGGCGGAGGGGGATTGAGATACCACGCCGTTGCGCCCCTTCATCCCCGTAGCCCAGGCCGTTGCTCCAGCCGCCGCATCGGTCACCCATTCCTTGGCGGTGGACGTATCAGCCAGCGCCAGATGAGGCATCTTTTGCACATAGAGGGCTTGCGGGCGTTGATAGCCGTAGATGCTGGCCGCGTTCAGGCTCGAAACTCCGGCTCCGTCACCAATAAATAGAATTACGTTCTTTGCCGCGGCCCAGGCCGGTGTACCGGCGACGCAAAACGTAGCGATGAATAATACTGCAATTTTTTTCATTGAAATTTTTTAAAGACTACCGCTCCTCGTTCTTGATGCCAAACGCATACACGCTGCCGTCGTAGGCCGTCACGAAGACTCGTCCGTTCGACACGGCCAGTCCTCCAAAATGCGTGAACGACGAAATCGTGTCCTTACTTGAAAACAATTCTTTGCCGGTCTCGGCATCCAGTGCGTACAGGACCGCCTTGCCCGAGCCTTTTACCCGCTCCGCAGTCCCTAATGAATTACCGGCTGAATCGGCTTGCCCAACATCTTCACCGCTGGACAGCACCAGCACTACTCCATTCGCGACAATCGGAGGTTCCGGCACGTTCAAATCGCGGGAGATCCAGGCCGGCATAAAAGCGGGTGCTCCGTCTTTTGCTTCCACGCGGAAAGCCATCACACTGCCATGCGGAGTGCTGTCATACGAGAGCGGAAACGCAGGCGCGGCGGAATGCGGCGGACCCCAGGCGGGTGCATAGAGCCAGCGCGTTTTGTTCGCATCTTCGCGCGTGGCGAAGGCGCCCCAAAAACCGTGCGCGGCGTAAGCTACTTCTTCATTTGTCAATAGCTCGGTGCGCAACAACGGCTTCCGATGCGTTTCGCCGCCGAGCGAACTCGTATCCAATAAAAACAGTCGCCCTTCTTTTCCGCCACCCACCAAATACTCTTTCCCTTGAAAGGTAAAGACAGTGGGACTCGTGCATCCCATGTCAAGATCTTTGCGCGTGAGCCATTCCCGGTTCGAAGGCGTATAAGAGTCAGTGAGCTTCAGATCTTTTGACGAAAGTGCAAGAAATGTATCGGCAAACTGCCCTGCTTCTGGCTTAAATGCGCCGTCTCCCGTTATGGCGAATAAAGTGCCGGTCGTGGGTGACAACGCAACGCCGGCGCGGCCCCAAATTCCCGGACGCCCCGCCTGAAAAGAGTGAACCGGATGTTCAGGCAAGTTCAGATCAATTGAGTACACACCGGAGGGCACGCTGTTGCAACGCTGCGAAACCGCTGTGTAAAGAATGCCGCCGGCCAGATTGAGGCTCCAGTTTTTTGAAAACGCGGGCACAAATTGTACGGGAGCAAAACGATCCTCTCCGTTTGTAGCGTTCAACGCATGGAGTTTGCCGTCCGCGGAGATCGCATAGATTGTTTTGGAGCGGCCGCCTTGAATGATGGGAGTGGCGTTCAGCGCGAACGGACACAAGGTATTCGGATGACTAACCGGTGACGCGGAAACCGTAAATGTCTTTTTCCACGCCAGCTTTCCAGAATCGGTGTCAATCGCGTAGAGATTGTCTGAGCTGCCGCCGACAATGACGTATTCTTTAATGCCGTGTTCCGTTTTTACCTGGTCTACGACGACCGGAGGAGTCAAAGACGTTAATTCTTTGGGAACGTTATCGAGCTGAAGCTTCCATTTCAACTCCATGGTGGACGCGTTGTCTTTATTAAGGATGGTTTCGTTTCGCGCCCAACTGGTTCGCTGCGGATCGCCGCCAAACGTAGTCCATTGACCGAACGCGACGCCGGAAAATAGGCTTCCCGCGGCAAGCACCCATAAAACAAGCTTCATTTCCCCAGCTCCGGCTTAGGCGGTATAGTGACTGCGCCGGTCGCAGCCCACTCGGCTCCTCTCACGAAGGTGGAGACAAACCCCGGCGTGTAAACCGCCCGCATGTCATTCCCCAGCATGGTCGCGAACACACGCCCCGTGCCATAAGATTGAGTCCAAAGCAGCGGCTCGTCCTTGGAAGGGCTGGATGGAGCAGGCTCGTGCGGCTTGCCGCGGTACAGCGTATGGTCATCCCAGCCGGTGGCTAGAACATGAAAATCCGGGGAGGGAGCGCATTCCAGGCCAGCGTACAACTCGTCTGTCTTTGCCATGAATGAATCGGCCATGCCGCGGGTGATGGGATGATCCGTATCCCGGATATCCACTTTGTAGTCGTGTACCGGCGAATGATGACTCACGCCCGTGCGCCAGACGCAGCCTACCAGCTTTTTGTACTCCGGCCAATTCTGAAACGAAGCAGCGGAGTGATGATAGACCACCAGACCCTTGCCTGACCGCACAAATCCGAGCAAAGCTTCTTTGGTCGCCTCACTCCAGGCTGGAACGTCCAACTTCTCGTCCGAATAGACTAAAACTGCGACGTCGTAGGGCGCTAGAGTTTCAGGACCCGCGCCGTGAAATTCCTCCGTGACGCGCACTTCAAATTTTCCAGTCTGATTAAGCAGATCTTTCAAGTAAGGGCTAGCTTCACGCCAGGGGTGTTTATCCTGGCCGGTAATAATCAGCACTTGAATCTTGCGCGGCTCGGGAGCGGGCACTGGCTTTTGCGCAAACAGAGCGGCGGCCGTGAGAACGATCGGTATGATTTTTCGGTACATACGAATTTCGATTAGAAAGAAAGCACGAGTTCCCGGTCCGGATCGAAATGAATACGCCGCTTTTCGATCAACGAAAGATTGCCGAGATGCGCCGCTCTCGCCGACCTGTGTCCGATGGCGACGTCGCCATTTGGTACCTTGCGAGACCTACAGCATTCGAGGAAATTTTGGACATGCTCCTCCACCAGATCGGTGCGGCACTCAACCACTACGGGCGGCGCATTCTTTTCAGCCGGGAAATATTCGAACTTAGTACGGTCAATACGCAATGTTCCGTTTGTGCCGACGAACTCTATACCCGCGCGCTGCACCCCCGCTTGCGAAACATTGGTGAAAGTACAAATGAAGTTGCCCGGGTATTCGTAATGCGCATGCAGGGTGTCCGGAACGGTCCGCCCATCTTTCGCTAGATAAATACCACCCGCCATGTCCGCGGTCAGCGGCGTATCCTGCCCCATGAACATATGCACCACGTCCACCCAGTGAACATATTTATCAGTCATGATGCCGCCGGAAAAATCTATGTAATTGCGAAAATTGAAGAATTGATGCGGATCCCAAGGACGCCAATTCACTGGGGCGACAAAGCGATTCCAATCGAGGTCGGCGGGTTTTTCCTTGATTCCCGGCGGAACGGCGTGGCCTCCCACCTTCACCGGGCCGTTTGCTGCTGCAGCGCCGCCGCCGTCGGTCCACCACGTCCGGACAAAACTGATTTTGCCTAGCTTGCCCGGCTTGAAATACTCATCACGGGCTTGCATGTAATGCGTTCCCGAGCGTTGCTGCGCGCCCACCTGGCAGATGCGGTTATTCACGCGCGCCGCCTGGATGATCGGCGGTCCTTCTTCGATCTTGAGCGTTAGCGGCTTTTCGACATAGACATCTTTGCCGGCGTTGAGCGCGTCAATTGCGATACGTTGATGCCAATGATCCGGCGTCGCCACGATGACCGCGTCGAGGCCCGGCATTTCCAGTAATTTACGATGATCGTCAAATAGCTTCGAGCCGGGCGCCTGCGACTGCGCCTTTTCGGCGCGCCTGCGCCACACATCGCATACCGCCGTCAATGGACCATTCAGCTTTTGGAACGGCGGCTGAAGTTCGCGCGACCGCGCTCCGCAGCCGATTAGACCAACGGAGATACGATCATTTGATCCAAGGATGCGGGAGCGCGAGGCGGCGGTTAGTGCGACTGCGCCGGCCGCAGTGATCACGTCTCTACGGGTCATTGTTTTTGAGTAAGCAAGCATTACAACAGGCGAATCTAAAGACAATCTGAATAATCGGCGGTTGTCATGAACAATTCACGGAGCGGGAATTTAACTCGCCCGCGATCGGAGGTCTCGGTCTCCAGAACAGATGAGTGGTGTCATGAGAGTTTCATTAAATACTAAGATTGAGCACGCTGACCATATAGTCGTGCATGACTTGATTGGTCCCACCGCTCTCGCTCATCACATAGCCTGTGAAGCTAGACTTTCTAAGTTCAGCAATCACACTTGCTAAATCAACGATCCCGCCGCCAAAGGGTACGTCGCCGGCCTTGGCGGGCTTTTCACCCATCTTCACCGGCGCGAAATCTTTCAAATGCACACACGCGAGCCGTGATCGATATGCTTGGCATTCCTCAACGGCGTTGGCCCCGCCCGAAGCTATATGGCCGGTGTCCGGAAGAAAATAAACGAAACGTTCATCGGTGGAGTCCAAGAAGCGCCGGTGGAGCCCACTCCGCACTTCTCCTTGTTCCGGATGATACGCAAGCTTGACGCCGTACTCGTTTAAAAGACGGCGCCCAATTTCGTTCGCGTTGTTTACCCAGATCTTCAGGTCAATCTGGCGATAGGCGGCCTCGTCAACAGGTTCGTTCAGAACATTACCGATGGCAATCATATGGGTGACATACTTGCCGCCAACTGCCGCAAGAAAGCGGCCGAGGAGCATGTGGCTATCAACTAGCTCCTGGCGTTCTCGGCTTTCTGCTGCCCGACTAAACAGCGCGAGACCGGCCATATTTAGTTTTCGACCGGCCATTGCATTTTTGAACTCTGAAATACGGCTGGAATAGTACTCGGCGATTTTTGCTCGAGTATTATTGATCTCGACGTAATGAAATCCCAGGCTCGCCACTGCATCGCAATGCGTCCAGTAATCTTTCACTTGGCCGAGCGTCGAACTGCGACCGGAGGGCACTATACCGGCGGTAAATGTTTGGCTTGCTGAGCCAGTTGCGCGAAGCGAAGCCGCCCCGCCAGCGACCGCCGCCAGGAATTGTCTTCGCTTCATTCGCTCTTGATAGGCGTTAGCGAGCCGTCGAAATCATCTTCGAAAGATCCTCATACTGATCCGTCGAAATGAAATCCGTTTTAGCCTCAATAGCTGCCTGCCACCGGGGAATGACCATATCCTTCGAGCCGAAGTTGTAGTCTTTGTCCCATCCCTGATTTTCAGCCGCCGTA
>DASXGT010000105.1:0-84591 GCA_036488895.1 Bryobacteraceae bacterium
CACATCGCCAAGTCGCCGGCTGGAACGTAAGGAGAAGCTGCGGGGCGAAATTCTTGCGGCGGCCAGCAAAATGTTCGCCGATCGCGGTTATGAAGCCGTGACACTTCGTGCGATCGCCAAGGAGATCGGCTACACGCACGCCGTGATCTACCAGCATTTTCCTGATAAATGGCACATCCTTGCCGAGTTGAGCAGCGAGACGATCGGGCTGCTGATTCAGAACTTCGACGCGATTGCCGCTAAACATCCTGTACCGAAAGAGCGTCTTTTTGCGACTTCACGTGGCTTGATTCAGTTCTGCACTGCCCATCCACAGCAGTTCCGCAACGTCTTCTTCGGGCCGGAGAACCGCAACGGCATCCGCGCTGGACAATATATCGACGACATTGGCAGGCCTTTGTTCCAACGTTTCGTACAGCTCTTTTTCGATGTTGCCAAGGATGAAGGATTGCCAAGTAAGGATGACACAGTGGTAGCCCACACCTGGTGGTACACGATCTTTGGCCTCGCCACACTCATGGTCATCCAAGGGGTTGTGCCTGAATTGCCTGACCAGACTCTCGTGGTCGAGCAAACGATCGCAACGCTTTGGGCGGGCGTCCAGGCTGTTCCGCGATTGCCGAAGAGCGCAGTCTTTAAGCGATCCGGCCGATCCAGTGCCTCAAAGCAATAACAGCTTCTGTCTACTTAGGAGTCGTTGAAGGGTAACTAAACCGCCACTCTAAGCCCAGTTGAAGGATGGTCTGAGGGGCTCCGGGGAAAGCCGGCAAGGGCGGCGTTGGGCATCACGGCTGCGCGTAATCAGGCCGGCCCGCTCTAACATATGCAGATGCTTGGTTAGGGCGGGACCGCTGATTCCGAGGACGAGCGCCAAGTCCTTCACGGGGGCTTCGCTTTTACGAAGCTGACCGTTAGGTTGCGTCCAACTCGATCACGAAATATTGAGCGGTTACGCTGCCGACGTTTTTCAGCCCGTGCTCTTCGTTGGAGGCGACGTAGAATACGGAGCCCGGGCCAAGGCGGGTGGTGTGGCCGGACACGGTGGCGTCCAGAGTTCCTTCGCGGATGAGCATCATCTCCTCATTCACGTGATGGTGCGGCGGGTGCGGCATTTGGCCGGGCGGCAGGCTGCTGAGATGCAGTCCCAGGACGTAGCCGGTGTGCGTTGCGCCTTTGAAGCCGGTGCGGGTTTCCATCCCATTTTTCGGGTTTTTATGTACGGGCAGGTCATCCCAGACGTAAGCTTTCGAAGGGAGAACTTGGCTTTGGCCTTCGGCTGTATTCGCCAGAAGCGCGGGTAATAAGAGGGATAGATCTCTACGGGAAATGGTCATGGTTTTCCTTGATCTATCCCACTATAGACCTCGGCTAGAAATTGTATTTCATGCCGATTTGAATATTGCGCGCGCCTTGCGAGCCAGTGATCACGCCCAAATTCTGGCCCACGGAGTGATTGGGAGCATTCAGAATCGGAGTGTTGGAGAGGTTGATGAACTCGCCGCGCACTTCTAAATTCTGATGTTCCAAGATGCGGAAGATCTTGGAAATGCTCATGTCGATGGTGTGCAGTCCCGGTCCTCTTACAGTGCCGACACCGCAATTACCGAAAGTTCCGCTAGCCGGAGTCGCGAAAGTGGAGGCGCTAAACCATTGGTAACCGCCGCCCAATATGGCCGGTGCATTTTGTGTGCCCAGCACCTGCGCTGGAGCGATGCAGTTGGCGCGCGCGCCGCGAGACTTTGTGCCGGATTCGTCATTGGCGGAGACCGTCAACGGGAAGCCGCCGCGGAAACTCGGAATCGCGTTTATTTGCCAATCGCCTAACACCGCATTCACAAAGCCGCTGGTGTTCTTGCCGTACATGCGGTTGTGCCCAAACGGCAGATCGTAGGTCACGTAGCCGCTGAAAACATGCTGGACGTCATAGAAGCAAGCGCCCCATTCCGACGCGGCGTTGTATTCGTTTTGGAAATACGCTGATTGAGAGCCGGACTGGCCGCCCGCGCCGTAATAGCCGATGGCGTCAGACATGCATTTCGACCAGGTGTAGTTGGCCTGGAACGAAAGACCGTTCGATAGGCGTTTTTGGAACACTAGCTGCAACGCGTTGTAGCTCTGATTCCCAGAGGCGGCCGTGCCCGAGATTTGACCAATGGCGTTCTGAATGGCGGGATTACCGGACAAGTAAGGGCTGCGCACCACCGAGCCGTTCGGCTCGAGAACGTTTTGATTGTAGGCCTGCGGTACAACCAGATGAGTATTCTTTTGGCCCACATAAGAGGCTTGGAAGGTCATCGAACCGGCAAACTCATGCTGGACACTGCCATTCCATTGCAGCGATTGGGCTGGACGGACATTGGGGTCCCAGACCCTAAGAGTTACGCCGGAATAGCAATTTGGTGAACTCGCCAAGGCTTGCGCCTGGGTGCAGGTTCCGGTACCGTTAATTGGCGTATAGCCTTGATCCAGCGTGGTTGTCGGATAACTCAACGCGGAGTAATCCGCAAAATGTTCCGACGAAAAAGGCGGATTGATGGTTAAGCGGAGATTGGTGCCGGTACCTTCCAGGTAGGAAGAAGCGGTAGCGGCCGCGCGGAAAACTGTTTTACCGTTCCCCGGGGCGTAGGCTACTCCAATGCGGGGCTGCCAGTTCCCGATACCGTTGTAGGTGTTGTAAAGAGCATCGTTGTTCCCGTTTTGACCAGGTATTTGGACGGCGCCCGTGAGTAAACCGAAATTGGTCTGGCGGTTGTGCACCTCTACCCAGGGCGTGTGGATTTCGTAGCGAAGTCCCAGGTTCAGCGTTAATTCCTTGCTGATGCGCCAATCATCCTGGAAGAAGCCCGCCAGAATATTCGCCCGTTGACCCCAAGTTCCGCCGGACGTGCCCGAGCCAATCGTGCTGGGGAGACCCAACAGGAAATCGGCTTCGGCGGCCCCGGGACTTACACCGTTCAATGCGGTGTAGCGGCCAGTATAGGTGAAAGTTCCGGCTAAACCGTTGTTGCCCGCGTAGAACGTGTCGATGCGCTGACGCCATCCTTGAAAGCCGAAGTGCATGGAGTGGGCGCCTTTGGTCCAGATGGCCGTGTCTTCGTATTGAATCGTGGTATCGCCAAACAATTCAAAAGTATCCGCGTTCCCAATGGTGTTGGTGCCAATGGTGTTGGCGCTGGTGGTTGAAAACGATTGCGCCGCCAGAATATTAATGGGCACGCCGGAGATCCCAAAGGTTTTGTTTAAATCGGGCAATCCGTTGGAGGCCGCGCCGTTTGTCTCCAGGATGTAATTCACGCCTACGCGGGCGTCATTCACAAATGATGAACCAAACGAGTGCGTCCAATCGAGCACTCCATTGTGCACGGGATAGTTCTGGGCGGTATTGTATTGGAGAAGTTGGCTGTTGGTGGTGGGGTTGTCCAAAAAGCTTTGAGAATAACGGCCAAAGAGATGGTCCTTTTCAGACGGCGCCCAGTCTACCCGGGCATCACCCTGATCCTGATTGGTGTGGGTGCCTACCGTGTTGGTTTGGTTATTGGCCAGGTTGCCATTGATCGGCTGCGGGTAATAAGAAGAATTGACGATACTTTGCGCCACTGGGTTTAGCAGACTCGTTGGAATCTGGTTGTTGGGGAACGGGGTTTTCGTCTTGGGGTTATACAGCTGAATCGGTGTGGGGAGCGTGAACAGTTGAGAAAAATTACCCTGACGTTCCGCGCTAGTCAACACAGTGAACCCTTGTGTGTTGCCAGGCGTGTCAAAACGCTCGCCTTGGTAATCCACAAAGAAAAACAACTTATTCTTTTTGATGGGACCGCCTAGTGTGGCGCCGAACTCATTCCAGCGCAATGGCTTGCGGGGTGTGCCTACCAGATTATTCTGCCAATCGTTGGCGTTGAGTTTATCGTTCCGAAAGAACTCAAAAATGTTGCCGTGAAATTCATTACCGCCGCTTTTGATGGACGCGCTAATGATGCCGCCCATAAAGTTGCCGAATTCGGCGGACGCATTGTTGGTAATCAGATTAAACTCTTGGATCGCATCGGGGCTCGGCGTAAACCCGACTAAATTATCGGATGCCTGATTGTTATCAACGCCGTCCAGCAAGAAATTGTTGGTCTGCTCGCGATTTCCATTGATGTACGGCCGGCCGCCATTTCCGGAGGCTTGGCCGTTTTCGAAAGTCGAAGGGTCCGGATGCACCGAGCCGGGAGCAAGCAATGTTAATTGCACGTAGTTCCGGGTGGCCAAGGGTAGCTGCGCATTCGTGCGCGCGTCAATGACCGTACCGAGGGATGTCGCTTGAGTTTGCAACACCGGCGTGCTTTCCGTCACTTCCACGGTCTGGCTGATGTTGCCGACTTGAAGAACCATATCGACCTTGGCGATTTGGTTCAGCTGGAGTGTGATTCCGGAGTTGACCGCCGCCTGGAATCCCGCCTGCTCGACGCGGACTTCGTAGCGGCCGATCGGCAGCCGGGGAAATGTATAGAAACCATCACCGTTGGTGGTGGAGGTCCACGGAGTTCCTTTATCAAGATCTTTCGCGGTTACTTTCGCGCCGGCGACGGCTGCTCCGGTGGGATCGGTTATGACTCCGTTGATGGTGGCTGTAACTTCCTGGTTCCACGCCAGAGTGGAAAGGAAAACAAAAGAAAGTGCGCAAATCGACCAAATTCCAAAATTACGGAATATGGAATATTTCGACGCAAAATTACTCATTTTCAGAATTACCCCCTATAATTAAAAGGACCGATTGCACCCACGCAAACCGGTTATAAACCAAAGCGCTACCTGATCGTAATTAGGTAAGAAGCGCACGTCAATAATTGGTTTCAATGAGTTTTCTGGGTACACAAAGCGCGTGCGCATCGAAAATGGCTAATCGCGCGTCTAAGGATTTAGGAGGCCGCCAATGGAGCAAAAAATTGTACCACCGAAAGCAAGCTACGACGTCCCGTATGACGCGTTGATGTTTGCGAAAACACCCGAGCTCGCGCGCAAAGCGGCGGTTGCATTAGTGCGCGTAGTTTTGGGAGAGGAAGCGATAGAACGCCCGCTGGATGAGACTTTACGCGAAGTTTGCCGGGAGATCAGACCTTCCAGCGATCCGAACGAACAGGCGCGCTATGAAAGTGAGTTTGTAGAACTGGTGATGGGGCCCAGGCCTGGCGCCGGTCAGCGAATTGCGGCCTAATCGGGCTGTATTGTGTTATTCTGCCCCAAGCCATGGCAAGAAAACGGCCCATTCTCAATAAGAATAAGCGCGTAAAAGCCATTGCGCGGGCACGCGTAGGCGTGGTGAAACCTGGGCGTGTTTTGGAAGCGAAACCGCTGAGGGATAAACCGAAATATAAAGTGGATTGGGTGGAGGGCGCCGGGGAGTAATCCGGCGCTTTTCATTTCAGACCAAAGGCTAGTTTGGTCAGATGATCTATCCGGCGGACCAAACCAGCACCTGCCAGTTGTTCTGGGTCCGCATGTAGTGTTTGTGCGATGGAAATCAATTCTTGCGCAAGAGCAGTTTGCGGGTCCGGCAAAGGGAAATGCTCTACATATTGGGTCATAAAACGACGACGCCCGGCGAATAATTTGTTATTAAATCGGTGGTCGTAAAATTCCTCAATAAATAAAGAATTCGAAATTGCCGCCGCCAGCCAGAGTAAATCCATCCTTTCCGAATTACCAGTAATCCAGTAGCAATCACCGTTGACGATTGTTTTGTCCATATCAACCCAAAACACGGGGGTTTGGGCTATGTCTCTGAACACTAATTTGGGGGATTGCCAGGCAGCGGGATCTTGCGGAACCCATAGCTCATACCATTGCCGCCCTGCACCGGTGATGTATGAACGGGCAGACAATGTCTTGCGATGGCGCTCCAAATAGGCTGCGGCGCGGGGATAGGCTGATAATTCGACGGCGGAGCGTTGACCGTCGCGGATCAGATGAGGATATAAAACTTTTCGGGGCGCGACGGCTGAATGCGCCTTGAAGCGGCGGGCTACGTGGTGGCTGGTGAGGCAGCGCAATAGGTCGGGCTCGGGTTGCTCGTGCTCGGGAAGCGATTCCCAGTCTGAACGAATGAAAACCTTGTCGGCGCAGGTCTTGATGCCCACCCGGATTTTTCCAAGATCACTGAAGATTCCCCAGGTATGCTCGCGCACACGGGCCAGCCAGGCGTCTTTCAGGGGAGTTTTGATTCTCCAAACGGCTGGAATCGCGGGCGACGAATCGAGGCCGCCGTGCGCGACTCGGAAACGCCGGCCGTCGTCAATGGCGACGACACCTTCGTAATCCAGAGCATGCAGAGCATCGGCCGCCTGGTGATCCGGCGGCGCGGTTGTTTCATATATTGAGGAAAAAAGCGGGGCGGACGGCGTTTCCACTCCCGCTTTCCGATGCATCAGCAAGACGGCGGGCAGGACGGCGGCGGAGAACAGTTTTGTATCTCCCAGATCCCATATATGCCGCAGCGAGTCCGCTTTGAGGAGGGCTTGCCTGCTGGCCTTGCCGGACCGGGTAGAGAGAAAACGATTCGAAAGGATAATGCCCGCGACGCCATCATCCTGCAAAACTGCGCCGATGGCAGCGAGGAAAGCGTGGGCTAAATCAACTCTGCCACTCAGCCCAAAGCGGGCGGCCAAACGCTGCGCTTGCACGGCGCCCAATATTTGCGTTCGAACGTAAGGTGGGTTGGCGATGATCAGATCGAACAAACCGATTTCGGAGGTGGCCGCTTCCAGAAAATCCGCGGGGCGCAAATGCAACCGTAACTGCGGATAGTGACACTGAAGTAAAGTCTGCGCGGCGGCCAGGGAAGCGGGATTCGTTTCGAAACCATGGACCGTCAGGTTCGTAAAACCTTTGCGCGTCAATTCCGCAAGCAGGCTGAGCAGCAATGCGCCTTCGCCGATGGCCGGATCGCAAATGCGCAAAGCGCTGCACGCGGGAGATGGAACGAATTTGCAGATTTGACGCGCTACGAAATCAGCCAGCGCTCCCGGCGTGAAAGTAGCGCCGGCAGCTTTCTTTAGAGGAACATCCTCATATCGCTTCATTCCCTATCCCAACCCATTGAGCGCCGTGGAGCATGCGGTGATAAACTTCTACGTGCAATGCAATCCAGACGAGACTTTGCCAAAACAATCTTAGCTGCTGTTCCCACTTCGATGGCCTTTGCGGCCCGAATAGATTCGACTGTGGACGGAGTTCGCCTGGGGGCGAGCACCTATAGTTTCCGGGATTTCCCACGGGCGGAAGACAAAGATCATACGCAACTCGACGCCACCATCCAGGCGTTAAAGGATTGCAATGTTGGCATCATTGAATTGTTTGCTCCGACCATCGAACCGGGCAAGAATGCTCCGATGCGCCCGGTGGGCGACAGTCTAAGGCAACGGCAGCCGGCTGGCGGACCTCCACCCGACCCGAAAGTGATAGCGGAACGGATGCGCGCGCGGGCGAATAGTCCGGAGGTCCTGAAGGCCCGCTCCGACCTGCGTGCCTGGCGGCTGGCGACGCCCATGACGTATTTCCATGACGTGCGCAAGAAATTCGACTCAGCGGGCGTGGACGTTTACTGCTACACGATGAACTACCGCGACGACTTCACGGATGAAGAAATCGAAAAGACCTTTGAGCAGACGAAAGCGTTAGGCTCAAAGATTATCGCCACGTCCACGCAAGCTCCGATGGCGGCAAGACTGCTGCCGTTTGCGGAAAAACACAAGATCATCGTGGCTTTTCACGGGCATTCCAATTTGACTGACCCGAACGAGTTTGCAACGCCCGCAAGCTTTGCCAAAGTGACGGCGCAATCGAAGTATTTCAAGATCAACCTCGACATCGGGCATTTCACAGCGGCAAATTTCGATGCGGTGGATTTCATTCGTGAAAATCACCAGAACATTACCCATCTGCATATGAAGGACCGCAAGAAGAACAACGGCCCTAATACGCCTTTCGGTGAAGGCGACACGCCCATCAAGCAAGTACTGCTTCTGCTGAAAGAGAAGAAGTATCCGATTCCGGCACTGGTGGAATACGAATATCGCGGCGCCGGCACTTCCGTCGAAGAAGTGAAGAAGTGCATGGAATATATGAAGCAGGCTTTGGCGTAGGGTACCGCTTACTGACGTGCGCGGCTCAGTAGATTCAGCGAGTTCTATGCGATTACTGTATTTGCTTCCATTCGGTTTAGCTGTTGCTATGACGGCGCAAACACCTCGGCCGGCGCGCCCTCCTGGATTCGTCCGGCCTTCCGCCTATCCTGAGCGTGCGCCTGCCGATCCGGCAGTGGTTGCGCGCGGTAAAGCGACGTTTGGCGTGCATTGCTCGTTTTGCCACGGGTCCGATGCGAGAGGCGGAGAAGGCGGCCCGAACCTCATTCGCTCAGAGTTGGTGCTGAACGACAAGAACGGCGAGAAGATCGCGCCTGTCGTGCAGAACGGCCGCCCGGATCGAGGCATGCCGAAGTTCGACCTCAGCGCGGCAAGCATCTCCGATATCGCCACCTATATCCATAGCTTCAAAGTAGGCGGCTACGACGTCTCCAGGCAGAAGCCGATCAGCATTCTGGTTGGCGACGCGAAAGCGGGCGAGACTTATTTCAGCGCGAAGTGCGCTTCCTGCCACTCCGTGACGGGAGACCTGAAAGGCATTGGCGCGAAGTTCGACGACCCGAAAGTGCTGCAACAGACCTGGCTGGCGCCAGGCGGCGCGGGCAGGCGCGGTCCAGCCGTGCAGGCATCCGCGGTGCCCGTGAAGCCGGTCACCGTAACGGTTACCTTACCGTCAGGTGAAAAAACAGAAGGACAATTGGTAAGAATAGACGACTTTATTGTCACCCTGACCAACGCGGACGGCACACAAAGCAGTTTCCGGCGCGACGGGGATTCTCCGAAAGTGGAGGTACATGACCCATCGCAGCCGCATCGCGACCTGCTGGCGACATATACCGATAAAGACATTCATAACCTGACCGCGTACCTGGTGACTTTGAAATGACATCGATTTACAAACTGCTTCCGGCGCTGGCGCTCTGTTTCGCTCCGGTGCTGGTGCAAGGACAGATTCTTGACCCCGCAACATTGACGAAGCCACTGGCGGACTCTTGGCCGACCTATTCCGGCGACTATTCGGGGAAGCGTTTTAGCGGCTTGACGCAAATCAATCAATCCAACGTGAAAGATTTGACGTTGGCCTGGGTGGGCAAGGTAACGTTCGGCGCTCCGAGCGGCGGAGGCGGGTTCGGCGGGCGTGGATTCGCTGCTCCGGCAGCGCCCACTATCGTCGGTGGAGAAGGCACGGCAGAGATGGGCGGCGGTGGCGGCGGCCGGGTGGGCGGCTCGATGCTGATGGTGAATGGGGTTTTGTACGCATCCGCGCCGGATAACGCTTGGGCCGTGGACGCGCGCGATGGGCATGAGCTGTGGCATTACTTCTGGAAGACCAGAGGCGGCACGCACATCGGCAATCGCGGTATGGGCCTGTGGGGCAACTGGCTCTACCTGGAAACACCGGACGACTATTTGGTAAGCCTGGACGCGCGCACCGGTAAGGAACGCTGGCATAAGACGATCGCCGATTTCGACCAGCAGTATTTCTCCACCATGGCGCCGATCATTGTGGGCAATCACGTGATTGTGGGAACGGGAAACGATCTGGATGCGCCAGGTTTTCTGCAATCCTTCGATCCGGAGACCGGAGAAGTGCAATGGAAATGGTACGCCACTCCGCAAGAAAAAGGCGATCCGGGACTAGATAGCTGGAAGAATCTGGACGCATCGCGGCATGGCGGCGGCCACATGTGGGTTCCAGGGTCTTACGATCCCGAAACGCACTTATATATTGTGGGAACGGGAAATCCGACGCCGGCTTACACTTCCCAGGCGCGCGGTCCCGGCGACAATCTTTACACGTGCTCGCTGGTGGCGATTAATGTAGATACCGGCAAATTGGCGTGGTACTACCAAACGTCTCCGCACGACACGCATGACTGGGATTCCGCGCAGACGCCCATTCTGGTAAACGCAGAGTTCGACGGAAAAATGCGCAAGCTGGTGCTGCAGGGAGCGCGTAATGGTTTCTTCTTCGTGGTGGACCGGACCAACGGCGAGCATCTGGTCACGAGCAAATTCTCCGACACCGTGAACTGGGCCAAAGGCTTAGATAAACAAGGGCGGCCGGTGCGCGAACCGGCGAAAGACTTTGATATTGCCGGCGCTTTGGTTTCGCCCGCGAACGGCGGTATTACCAATTGGCCGCCGGCGAGTTTCAGTCCGCAGACCGGCCTCTTCTATGTTCCGCAGCATGACAGTTATTCGATGTATTACTTGACTGAAACGGATCCTAGAGGCGCGATGGGGCTAGGCGGCAAGGAAGAAATCGGTGTGGGCAGCGGCGGAGATTTTCTCACCGCGATTGACTATAAGACCGGCAAGATTGCGTGGCGGCATCGCAGCGGCGGAGCAACCGGGTTGCTGACTACCGCGGGGCATCTGTTGTTTGGCGGCGATACTGGCGGCAATCTGGTGGCGTATGATCCGGAAAACGGTAAGCCGCTGTGGCATACGCATCTAGGGCAGGTATCGAATGCTCCACAAACGTATATGCTGGACGGGCATCAATACCTGCTAGAGGCGTCGGGCGATACGCTTTACGCGTTCATGCTGTATTAACAAAAAGAATTATTGAAACGCGTTCGGGCGTTTATTGAACGCGTTCGCTCTTGCGGCTGAGATCTTCCGAGAGAATGATGGCTTCCGCCAGTTCGCGCATAGGACGCCGCAAACGGCGGCTTTCATTACGCAAGCGCAAGTACGCTTCTTCTTCGGTCAAACTATGGCGCGTTTGTAGAATGCCTTTGGCCCGCTCCACCAACTTGCGGGTTTCGAGCTGGCGGCGCATTTCGGCAGTCTCTTCGATCAAGCGGAGATTTTCTTCCGCCAGGAAACTCTTGGTGATCGCCCCACCCATCTGCTCACCCACAAACGTCAACAGCCCGATTTCATCGGTGTTGTGCGCGTGCGGCTCACGATGGTGGACATTGATGACGCCGATGACTTCGCCGCCGCTCAGCAGCGGAACAGAGAGAAAAGCTTCGTAGGTATCTTCCACGAGGGCTTGAAAACGTTTGAAACGGCTGTCGGCGGCCGCATTAGAGGAAAGCGCTACAACCGAGTGGTGCTCCACCACCCAGCCTGTGACGCCTTCGCCGATCTTCAGGCGGATATTGCCCAAATCGGTTTGGTGAGGAACTTGCGAGGCGCGCAAAACGATTTCGTTTGTTTCGCGTTCGATGAGGTAGACCAGGCAGGCATCGCAGTCGGTGACTTGAACGGTCAACCCGACGATCTCTCCGAGCATTTCATCAATGGAAAGCTCAGAACTGACGATGTTGCTGATGCGGTGGAGAAGACCAACTAAGGTCGGCGGTGGTTCCATGTGACTAACAGTAGCCATACCTCGACTGTAGAACGCTTGCGGCCGCTTGGCCAATCGAAATAATTAATCTGTCCCATGCTGCTGAAACCTTATTTGATTGCGTCAGTAGGAATATAAATACTCAAATTCGGATCATTTGCTCTTGCTGTTGGCCCGTGACGATGGCGTAACCTGCTCCCACATAAACATTTACCTCAGAACGGATGCCGAACTCGGGTAGATATATGCCAGGTTCTACCGAAAAGCAAGTACTGGGAATAATACGGCGATCGTCGTGCGATTCGAGATTGTCCATGTTGGCCCCGGTACCGTGTGTTTCGGCGCCGATGCTGTGCCCGGTGCGGTGGAAGAAATATTCGCCGAAGCCGTGTTTTTCGATGTGCCCGCGCGCGACATCATCCACCTGATAGCCCGCAAGCGGTTCTCCGGCCGCCACGTTGTCGATCACGAATTGCGAAGCATTTTTGCGGGCATCGCGCACGATTTCAAACACGTTCTGCACTTTTTCCGGAATCGTGTCGCCACAGAAGCCGGTCCACGTGATGTCGTAATAGACGGCATCGGGATGGGTGAGCTTGGCCCATAGATCGATCAACACCACATCGCCGTTTTGGATGTGCGCTGTCCGGTCGCGCGTGGGCTCATAGTGCGGGTCGGAGGCGTTGGCGTTCACGGCGACGATAGGGCCATGGTCGGTGGTCAAGCCCGAAATCGAAAAGCGGTGGCGGATGAATTGCTGCACTTCGTATTCGGTAATTGGGCAGGCGGAGCGCAGCCGCTCGCCAATCAGATCGAACGCTTCGCGCCAGATGCCGTCTACCAGCTTGCCGGCTTCGAGGTGCATTTGGAATTGCTCTTCGGTCCAGCGCGCTTCAAATTCCTGAATCAGATCGGCGGAGCTGACCACTTCGGCGCCGGATGCGCGGACCAGTTCCAGCGTACCTGCATCCACCATTGATACGTACGGAATCACGCACTGCGGCGAGTATTGCATGGCGATACGCGGGTTGACCTGCGAGCCAACCGAAAGCAATGCGCGCAACTGCTGTTGTTGCTCCGTCCAACTGGAATAGAACTGCTTTGACCCGGGCAGGCTGTCTAAAGATCCGCCCTCAATGCGATGGACCAGCTTGCGCGGCTCGCCCTGGGCGGGCACCAGGTAGTACCAGCGCCTGGTGGGCTGTAATTCTTCCGGGAGGCGGAGGATTCTGTAGGCAAGCGGGTCGCGGCGGTGGTGATCAAAAAAGAGCCAGCCATCGAGTCCTGCGGCGCGCAAGGCTTCTTGCATCCGTTCGGTAAGCATAAAAGGTGATTTTAAGCCAGAGGGTTCGTGGGCGTCATTCGTAGTTCAATGCATTTTGTGTTGACGCATGTATTGCTCGATGTTACGGTCCGCAACGAGAGAAAAAATGAAAGTCGATTTGAGGGTTGCCGTGTGTGCGATCTTTGTGATCACGCCGCTAATGAGCGCAGAGCAAGCTCTGTTGGGGGGAACCGGATGCTGAAAATGATGCAGGCGCCACACACTCAAGTTCGCGGACTCAAGGGCAGGTTTTACCCGCTGCCACTACAGATAGCATCTTTACCTCCATCCGCGACTTACTAGGACTTAGGTTGGAGCCGGACAAACAACAGGTCGAAGTGGTGTTGATTGACCACATTGAGCGAGTTCCAACCGCAAACTGAGATGGAGTGAGTAACTTCGCTCTAGGGAATAGGCTGACTGGGCAGCGGAGGGACGTTACAGATAGCCGATGCACAGCGTGGGAGCGCCAGAGTTGGGATAAGAGCCCCATTACCTTGCCTAGAAGGCGAACAATTTGGATCTGTCGTAGGGTTACAGGTCATGCACGTGCCCGTAAAGGTATCGATGTTGGGGTAGGGTTTCGTGAATCCGTCCGTGAGTGCTTGCAGGAAGCTGACGATCTGGTTCTCCTCCTGATCCGTCAGGCCCAGATTGCCGGTCGTCATGTCCAGATTTTGCTTGACCTCGGGCATGGGCCAGCAGTTTACTTTTTCGATCGTTCCTGGCGGGCAGTGTCCAGAAGTGACGGGGAACGCAAACTTGTCACGCGTGTTGTAGAAATGCACGAGTTGTTTCAGGCTCTTGATGTAGCCGTTGTGAAAGAACTCCTTCTGGAAGTAAGGCGTCGGGCCGGCCTCAGTCGTAGGACATTGTGGCGGTGTCATGGCCACATTGCGCGCACTAGACACCTGCATCTGGCCATCGACAGTTGGTGCATATTGTGTCCAATTCGAGTTGGGGTTGGGCCCGGAGCCAGGGCCGCTTCTAAGGAAAGTTCCTAATCCCAAATCTCTGTAGCCGAAGCCATTGGGATTCCCGGTGAACCCGAAGGAATCGGGCGTGGTCTGATAGTAGAAAGCATTCCTGGGATTCAGAGGCAGACCCTCATTGGCAGAGCCGAAACAGGTCAACAGAGGGTTCACAGTGGCGGCCGCACTGGTGTCGGCCTGTCTGGATGTCAGAGTGGTTCCTCTTCCGTCGACGTGGCATGAATTGCAGTTACCCTTGCCGTTAAACAGCTGGAAACCCGCCATCTCATCTGGAGTCAACTTGTACGTGCCCTTCAGAAAGGCGTCGAATTTGGATGAGAAAGCGCTCACCTGCACGGACTGCTCGTACGAGTCGACCGACTGGCCCCAGTGATCATACACGTTGTTTGCTGCGATGCGGTCCTTCGGGGTGAGCGCAATCGGCATAGTGTTTGTGCGGAAAACCGAAGCTCCGCCAGGGGTGTCGCAGATAGTTTCAGCGTCGCGTGGAAACTTGATGTCCAAAGAGCCGACGCCCCATACCAGCTCAAACAAAGGTCTGTACGCGGCGGTGGTAAGGCGGAACGCCACGCAAGCCGTGTCAGCGAAGCCCATTTCTTGAGTATCGACGGGTGGACCCTGTGCCTGTTGCGCGTCGGGATTCCGCAGCACAAATCCGGTCGCGCGTGAATCCCAGAAGTTTCCACCAAAGAAGAGGCCCTGTGTTTGGTTGTATTGGAGTACAGGGAAGAACGGCGCATACGTGTGCCGCTGTGGTGTCCGCTTACCGGCCCGAAAATGAGCCGTTCCGGGATAGGCGATCATCGTCAGATTGACCGATGGGATCGGTCCGCTAAAGGCGACATACGGCATGTGGCAAGATGTGCACGCTTGATTTCTGTTGGGCGACATGTTCCTGTCGTAGTTCATCAGCTCGCCGAGTGTTTCTATTGCCTCAGTCCCGGCATTCTGAAGGGCTGGCGGCTGACCTCTCAGAACAGCCGGCTTTAAGGCGCGCCACCGTGCAAGCGCTCGGCCCTCGATGACATCCACCTCTCGTAGGACCCTCTCTATCTCTGAATTCAAGTCGGGCGGCAAGATACCAGGGGGGTACGGATTGTAGGAAGGTACCGGAGTCCTTTTATCTTGTGCTGCTCGGGGCCGGTAGGTCAGGAGCACGGCTCCTATTACCGTCAGGCAAATTACCAGCATGCTGGCGAAGGTACTTCGTTTCATCGCACTCTCCCTTCTCCCTACATCTCGCCGGATCGATTACCATCATTCGTATCTCAAAGCCACCATGGGATCTACCCTCGACGCGCGCCGCGCTGGAATGTAAGCTGCGCAGAGAGCAACTAAAAAAAGCAGCAGGGAAACCCCGGCCAAGGTCAATGGATCGGCCGGTTTCACGCCATAGAGTAGGCTGCTCAGCAATCCTGTTAAAGATAGCGTAATCATCAGGCCTACCGCGAGACCGGCAAATGTCAACACCATTCCCTCCCGGATTACAAGCTTCAGCAGATCGCTCCTTGCCGCTCCGAGCGCCATGCGGATGCCGAACTCTTGCGTCCGCTGCGCAATCAACTGCGAAAGCACGGCGTACAGCCCGATGGCGGCGAGCAAAAGAGCAAGCCCAGCAAACGCCGCTAGGATGATCGCCCGTAGATGCGGGTAGGACAGCGTTCGGGAGAGCCGCTCGTTTATGGTTTGCACGTCACCAATAGGCACGTTCTGATCAAGTGAGGCAATTTGCTTTTGAATCTCAGCCGCCGGCGCAAGGCTGCCGGTGGCCGCGCGAAATACCAATGAAACACGAGATGGCGGATCTTGGCTCATAGGAACGAAGAGTGCCGGAGTTTCCTCCCAGCTCATTGGGCGAAAAAAATTCTGATCCTTTTCGTTGGCGGCTACGCCTACAATGGTAAGCCAAGGTGGTGGCTCCGTCCCTGGTGCGCCTAGGATTTTGATTCGCTTGCCGATTGGGTTCTCGCGCGGAAAATATTTTCGGGCCAGCGCTTCGTTCACAATTGCGGCTGCGGGACTCTTCTCGCCGTCCCTTTCGTCGAATACACGTCCGAGCTCCAGTGATACGCCCATGACTCGAAAGTAATCAGGACAGATGGAGACTTGACTAACATCGAAGGCAGCCGTGGTGGGATTGGGCTCCGGCCTGCCGCCGACAGCTAATGCATACCCACCGGATCGTCCGTCTGGCGGCACGGAACTCGCGAATGCGGTTGAAACAACATCAGGAACAAGGGCAGCGCGCTCCAAAGCCGCACGATAGAACCGGGCGCGCTGAGTGTTAGTCGCGTAAGTCCATTTCGGCAAAGTCATCGGCATTGTGATGACGCGATCCGTTTGAAATCCAAGGGGCGTTGAGGCTAAGCGTTCGACGCTCTCAATCAGGAGTCCGGCGCCGGCTAGCAAGGCGAGCGAAAGCGCCACTTCCGTGATGACTAACACCCTTCGGAATGTGCGGGCGGTCAGGCTTAGGGTGGCTGCCTGTGTGCTGGCGCGCAGAGCATCCATCAAATCTACACGCGAGCCTTTCAGGGCAGGAATGAGTCCAAACAGAAGAGCGGTGACGACCGCCAGCGAAGCCGTGAAGCAGAGAACCGGGAGATTCACAGTGACGGGGTTCCCCGGAGGCATCGCGATGGGATTGAGAATCCTGAAATAATGCACGGCGCCCATGGCTAGCAGGATTCCAAGCGCCGCACCCGTGACCGACAGCAGCAGGGCTTCGGTCAGCAGTTGCCGTGCTAAGCGCGCTCGGCCCGACCCTAAAGCAGCGCGGAGCGCCATCTCCTTCCGCCTCGCGACGGACTTCCCGAGTAACAGATTGGCGATGTTGAGGCAGCCAATGAGAAGAACAAAGCCGACAGCCCCTAAAAGAACCATCACGCTCAGCCGCAGCGTGGGCCCGGTCAGACGGGCAAATTGTTCCGCGAGCGGATAAATCACGGGCTTGCGCTGCATTCCATCCATATCCTTCGCGGGCGAATTTCTATAGAGCGATGCCACCTCCTCCTGTGCGCGCCCGATCGACACGCCGGCCTTCAGGAGAGCGAAGACCAAGACGGGAGCGTTCGGATTGCGAGCGATCGTGCTGCCAGGGGTGATGAGCATCCACATCGCGGCCGCATCCGGATAGAACGCGAATTCCGGCGGCATCACGCCAACGATGGCGCATGCATTCTCGTTTAAGACGATGTGTTTTCCGATGACGTTCTTTTGCCCCGCAAATGTCTGCATCCAAAAACGGTGCTTCAGCACGACCGTGCAATTCGCATGCAGGTCGTCGGGCTGAAAGGTGCGTCCAAACTCGGGAGCCATCCCGAGCATGGGAAAAAAATCGATTCCAACCAGCGTCGCGGCGACCTCGCGCGCGGGACCAGCACCCGTCAAAATCTGAAAGCCTGCATTCCAGGTGGCGGGCGTCAATCGCTCAAAACTTTGGCTTCCCCTCTTCCAGGTTTCGAAATCGCGATAGGCATCGGCAAAGGGGGGATCGTTCGGATTACCGTGGACGAATTTTTCCCAAATCACAACCAGCCGGCCAGCATTCCGAAAGGGGAGCGGGTTCAGCAGAACTGCATTGACGACGCTGAACATCGCAGTGGTGGCGCCGATTCCGAGCGCGAGGGTTAGGATCACAACCGTGGTAAATCCCGGTGTGCGCGCGAACGTTCGCGCGGCGTACGCAACATCCTGTCTGAAGCGATCCAGCCAAGCCCATCCCCCTATCTCGCGTACATCTTCTTTGATTAAAGCGGGATTGCCCAAGGCGCGCTTGGCTGCGTATAGCGCCTCTTACGGCAACAAGCCGCGCTCCTGTTGTTCGGCAGCCTCCAACTCAAGATCTGCACGGAGTTCGCGATCCAGATCTTCCTCTCGCTGCTTCCGTCGCCACCATCTCATCTCAGCCTTCCTCAGCCGGTTATTTTTATGGAAGACATTCTACCATCAAAAAAACAAGGACTACTTCGAATCAAACTTTGCCAGTTGTCTGGGCGAAGGAGGTGGCGTCAACAAGCTCACCACAATCAGGCTCACGACAGAGCAGAATAGCGCCGGATAAATAGCGTCAATGCCTCCAATTTTTGCTTGCGTAGATGCCGAACCGTATTGCTGCAGGAGCTGCCAAACCACCGTGACGATGGTTCCCAAGATGATGGAGGTGACCGCGCCAGCGCTGTTGCTCCGGCGCCAAAAGAAGACGGCGATGACCGACGGCGTGACGGCGGCTCCATAGACGGTATAGGCGTACAACGAAGCCTTCAGGATCGACTCAAACTGGGTAGCTTGCAGGACGGCAAACAGTCCGAGAAAGATAACGATGAGGCGCGAGACCAGCATGGTGCGCCGCTGGCTGGCGTTGGGATCGACGAACCGTTCATACACGTCGTGGATCAGGTTGGTGGCGGGCGAAAATAGATAGTTATTGGCGGTGGAAACAACTTTGGCAAAAACTCCGCCCAGCAGAATGGCGCCCAGCAACGGAGGGAGCGACTGCTTGGCGGTCAAGGAAAGAATCTCGCGCGGGCGGTCAGTATGCAGCTTAGCGCTGGCGATGACAGCGAGCGCAATCAGCAAGGTTTCAAGGGTGACGGTGCCGACGATCCAGCCGATGACGGATTTTCTGGCGTCGCTTTCCGACTTGGCGGAGAAGAATTTCTGGTACATGCCTTGGTTGCCGATTAAGAGCAGCATGGTGGGGAGAGTAAGTCCGAGCGCGTTTGCGAAGCTGTAGTCGCCCAAAATTTGAAAGTGCGTGGCGGGAAGCGCGCTGGTGACGACGGACCATCCGCCGACGCGCGCCAGCAGGATGGGAACCGCGACAATCACGGTCAGAGTAACCAAGGAACCGATGACCAGATCGAGATAAGCGATGGAGGCCATGCCGGCCGCCGCGGTGAAGAAAATCACGAAAGCGGCGATGATGTAAAGCCCGGTCGTCCGGTCGATTTCCGGAAAAATGAGATGCAGAATATCTCCGCCGCCGATGAACTGGTAACTGGTGATGACCACGCACGAGATGACGATGGCAATGGTGGCGAGCACGCGTGCGGTGGCGTTGTAGCGCGCTTCAAGTAAATCGGGCACGGTGAACTGCGCAAAATGCCGTGCCCGGCCGGCGATCAGGGCGATGAGGATCAGGCCCAACCAGCCGCCCAACGGCTGCCAAAGCGCTACGAAACCGTGTTTGTAGGCATTTTCCGAGCCCGCCAACAAGCTACCGGCGCCCACCCAGGACGAAAGCAGCGTAAAGACCAATACCGGCCAACTCAAGGATCTTCCGGCCACTAGAAAATCTGTCTTGGTCTTGACCTGAGTCGTTTTGTAGACTGTGATGCCGACCAACACAACGATCACTAGAGAGAGAGTGAGGACATAGATCATGAACCGACTATGGTAGCGGGCGCGGGTTTAAGCCATGAGTTTAACCCTGCCTGCGGCTGCCGGTTGATTTCACGAAAGGCGGCGGCGGATAGCCGATCAGGCAGTATTGATCGAGCGCGAATAGAACCACCGATTCGAGCCCCTGCGACTGTGCAATATCAATTTCCTTCATCCAGCAGCTTCGGATGTCACTAATTCCTACCAGGTGGCTGCGTTTGGGAGACGGAAAGCCTTTTGCCGCGCTGACGTTCATGGACTTGGTGCAGTCGTTAAGATCCATATTGCCGGTAAAGCCGAAGCTTTCGGTCTTCAGGCAATCCAAATTTGCCGGCGTCCAGTCGTCTGTTGGATAGTTAATGACCAGAGTGAGAGGAAAGTCATTTACGTCATTGGGATACAGCACTTCATATCGGCAGTTTGAATATTGAGCTTTGAGCGTCGTTCGAATGGCGGCGGTATAGGCGCCGATCAGCGTGGGCAGGAAGGCAGCTTCGTTGGGGTAGGCGGCGGGATCTACGGTGTTGCCGGGGATGATGCCAATTTCAACACCATACTTGGCTTGAAATTGCTGCTTAGTATAGGCGTCATAGAATGTCATCCCGCCACCTTGTGCGGGGTAATCCTTTTGGAAATACCACCACTGCACTTCGCCGGATTGCAGATAAGGTGTAAGTCCGGCGGAGTTTTGTATTTTCGCCATATCCAAATAAACCTGCTTCCAATAGGTGAGCGCTGTGGGAGAGAAATTTGTTTGAACAGCGGGAGTATTGAGCGTGACCGGCGTGCCGTCCGGATAACGTTGTGCGATGCCGGCGCTGAGAGCAGGTTCACCGTTGCCCAATTCTGTACTGAAAGAAGCGACGGCATCCAGGCCATATCCTTTCAACGCCGTAAAGTAGGCCAGGTGCCAATCGCGCGCAGCGCGATTGATACGCGGGATGCAGTTAAGATCTGTTTTCCAAAACTGGGCGCTGTTGATCACGAGCGCATTGTTGATTTGCGATGGCGTGGCGTTCGGGTCGTTAGGCGCAACGTCTAAATCGTAAGGCGTACCATCTATTCCTCCGCTCAGCACGTTTACGCTTGGCTCAATGGTAAAGCCTTGGCTGGTAGGATCCAGTTGGACTGTGATATTGTTTCCAGCCACACCCATGTAGCGCGCCGTGATGGTGAGTTGGTCGCCAGTGGCGCTAGCCCAAACTAGATTTGTCCCTAAGTTGATCAGCCCGACCAGCGCTTGTGCAACGTTTGCGACCATGTCGTCAAGCAGCACGAAATAACTTATTAGAGTCCTAGCCGGGGAAGGATCGCTGACATCTGGAGCCGGTGTGATCGCCAGCACAATGGTCGGGCTGGCGCCGGAAACTAAAGGTAACGGACTTGGCGAATTTAGCGTGAATGTGGTTGAAGCATATTGCGTGCCTGTTCTGGTCAATTCATAGAACCACAATGCCCCCACGTAGTGATTCACGCGTCCGAAAAAACCGAGTTTCTGAATGAGCCACGCGGTTCGTTCCGCCGGTAGTGACTGCGAGTGATAAGTATCCCAATCGGTTGCAAGTGCCAATTGCGTTTGTGACGGGAAGTCGGGCAGATTCGTGGATGGATAGGCGATTTCGAGGAAATCGAAATAAAGAGTTTCACCAGAGGCTCCACTATGGGTCAACGTGACCGAATGCGATCCGGCCGCAAAAGTTCCCAGCGGCTCGCGGATCAGTACGTCTTCACCAGGGAGCGTCAAATTCACCTGATGAGATAAGCTCTGTCCATCCACCGAAATATTGACCAGAGGCGCACCACCGAAGCGCCGCAACCCGAGGAATAGTTGATGTGAGGCTGCTTCGCGGTAAGTGATGGTACAGGAGTCGCTGAAATTTGCGGTGAGGTGAATGCGGCTGCCGGAATAGTTGCCCGCCACGACAGACCATGAGCCGCTATAGACCGCGGACGAATCCGTGTCTTCAATGCGGCGGCTGCCGAGCCCAGCTACCGAATAAATCCGGTTGTTGCCAGTGACTGTCCAGTTAGAGATGACACTGGAATATTCGATTTGCTGAAACGAACCCGGCTGCAAGTCAGCAGCCCAGGTCCAGCGCAGTTTGCGAACATTCTGCGTGGGGACATGAACGAATACTCTGTAGCCCTCGGCGTCAAGTGGCGCACCATCGATATAGCCCATAAGGTTGCTGAAGTCCAATGTGACGCGATATTTTGATGGAAATTGCCCCCCGCCGAATACAGCAAAAGCATCCTGCCAGATGGGCTCACCACTGGTGCAAAATCCGTAGACAGTGATTCGGTTTCCGTTAGCGCCTTGAAGTTGAGGATAGAGACCGCCGGACTTCCAAGTGATGATCACCGTCGCGCTATCGGCTGGACTGTATGCGGTGAAATCAGAATCCACGATAGCAGCAGCGAGCTTCGGGGCAACCGTCACCGGCGTATCTCCGGGCAGCACGGTGGCATAGTAATGCCTATCAAGAAACGCCAGACCGACTCGATTCACGCCATCAACCGCGGCCGGTATTCCGACCAGCGTCATGGTGGCGAAGGCGGGCACATACGTTCCTTCGATAGGTGTGGCTACCGAATTGGGCGGATTGAATGGTTTAGAATATGGCTGGACTATTAGTTCGACGTGGTAAAGCGTCTCATTTCCCTGTTCATCATCCGCCCAAATTCGCAAGTTATCCCAATCCACCACGGGATCTAGGTTCGATTCAAACGGAACACAGTTCGTCCGTTCTTCCTCATAGGTTAGCGTCAGACCGCTTAAATCACCGTCGGGGAGATTGCGCAAGGCTGGGTGTTCGAAGACATTGTCGCGGTTCCATTCGACAACGGCCCAATCAAACTGTTGACGCCATTTTCCGGAAACCGTAAAGCCACTGCTGCTGGCGTTGCTCATGGCCGCGATGGCAGACGGCATGAAGAAATAGCATTGCAAGTCCCGGTCGGGACTGAGTTTGAAAATCTGTTCCGGCATGGGATTAGAAGCGGATGGTGACCGTTAAGTCTCGTCCGGGACTGGGTGAAGCGGCTGCGGGCGTAAGAGGATTCAAGGTGATGTCCATGGTCAACGTTGCGCCCTCCTGGAGCGGAGGCAGTTGGATATCCGTGCTGGAATCGAAACCTAAAACGACAACTGTAGAGATAAGATTTCCCGATGGGATGAGCAAGGACTGATAAAGCGACCCATTCTGATTGATTGTGATCGCAATATCAAATCCGCCGGCCGCTTCGTTCAAGGTGGCGCGAATATCGCGCACGGCATGTTTCGCCTCGACGATTAAAGGCGGCGCTGCATTTTGTTGCGTGGCAAGGTAGCCGTTGACTTGTAGAGAAAATTGGCCGCCGGAAAGAGTTCTCAATACGTCGTTCGGATCACCCGAAACCACCGTGTAGCAATTCGTAGCAGCCTGGCCGTTGCCAAAACTGTTGGTCACGTAAAACTGCGCTGCCGCAACACGCACATCAGGCAGGCTGAACGTATGCAGGAAATTTATAGAGGCTTGGTTTTCGAAAAAGTCGTTGGCGAAGGGCACCACTATCGTCGCGCGATCGAGAGGAAGCACTTCTGCGGTTTTGTTGTGAGCCGCGGGTTGTGAACCTAGATCATGGCGTACCACGGTATAGGTATTCGAACTTGCGTCTGCCGTCAGAATGGTCATCAATTCGTTATCAATTTGAATCACCCGGTTAGGTGAAAGCGCCTGCTTGTCGTCGGGGGTCGCAACCACCTGCACTTGCACCGTGTCGGTAGAGGCATCCATACTTGCGGCCAAGACAAAGGGACCGGGATAGTTCAGCTCGTTCCAATAAATTACCTGCAAAGTACCACTGGTCACTGATGCAATATCGGGAGGTTCCGGAAATCCGATCGGCGATGCAAACCCAATCTCAAAGAGGTTCAGAACTCCGCCGCCCGGAGCGGAAAGCTGGAAGCTAGGTTGAGCGGGAACGTCAGTATCCGCCAGGACGCCACCCAGAATTTGTTGCGTGATAGGGCATAAATCGGGGCTGCCCTCCTGATTATTGACGTTGGCTCCGCGACCCGAAATCTGAATGACTGCGCCGGGTTGGTAAGCAATTTGGAACTCCGCCGGGCTTATGGCGGACACCGCTGCAAAGGTCCAGGAAGCTTGCGCGATGACGAAAACGCTCGAAGCGTTAGGCATGATGGACCACGCCGGCGTCACCGTTAATGTCGTCGGATTATTGCTTGAAATAGAGCGCTCCTGGCCTCGTCCTGGGCCGTCCATAATGCGCACCACCTTTCCGGCATAATTGACGCCAGAAGCTCCCAGGTCCTCAATCTCAATAGTGGTTCCCGAAAAAATCGCGGCCGTAAAAGGACCGGCGTATTGGTAACGATAATAGAAATTAGCGTGATCAAAGCTGGCGTCAGGCGGACCGATGGGTTGCGGCGCGAAAGAGCCGTCATCTTTAAAACATGTCTTGATCGAAGGCTCCGACGCGATGCGATAGAGCAATTGCGGGGTTGTGCCGCGATACACATTAAACGACACTGCCGATGCGGGAAAACTGAGGCCCTGGATCACAACCTTATTTGTGTTCGTTCCCGAAGGGATAGAAGCAGATACGGTAAAAGAGAGAGGACCTTCCCCGCCAACTGCATCCACGGCGCTGACTGCGTAATAATAAACGGTTCCGGCGGCCAGCGTTCCACCGGTATTCGAATACCCGGGAGACAAACTGAGTAACGGCACGCCGTGAGAATTGGCCGAGGGTTTCGCCGGCACCGTGAAACCGACGCTAACGGTATCTATGGCTGTTCCATCGCTTAGCGCTTGGAGCGTCTCTTTTACGTCAAAATCGAAGAACCCATTTTCGTCAGTCGGAGTGCTATTCCCAATCAGCGGCAACGGGGTTTGAGTCTGTGAACCCGGCTGCCTGCCTGCCCCAGCGATTACGGCCGGATTATCGCTGTACCAAGCATCATCATGAATTTGCGCCAAAACGGTGACTAACTCGTAATTCAGTGATGGCGACAGTTTTACAACGCGGAACGGCACGCGGTTGTAATTCGTTTTTGAATAAGTGAGAGCAATGATATCGCCAGGCCGTACTTTCAAGGCGCGGAAGCTGGTCTGAAATTGGACATACTCATTCCCTTTGATGGATTTATCCAGTTGGCGCAGCAAAAGCCGGTTAGCCTGGCTAAGGTTGGGAATTCCTAGAGCGGTGGATTGGCTACTATTTTCGTATCCAATTAATCCGACATCATCGGAATCAACGACCGACAGGCTATCCTGCTGGTACTCATTCATCTCATCCTGAAACTCCACGCTTAAACGGTTCGCCGTCTGAGCAACGCTGTTGGAAGTAAAGCGTAGAGTGGATGTTCCGTTGGCGTTGCGGACAATGCCGGAAAATGTGGAATCGTCGCTAAATTCGTAGACCGGATAACCGCCGCCGGAGAGAGGCGAGCCGGGAAGACTGTTTCCGCCATCCGGGTAATTGGACTGTTGACCGGCAACCGTGGTCTCCGGCATTAGCTCCAAAAGCCCGGAAGAGCCGTAACGAAGCATCAGGCTTGAGCCGACGCGGATGCCGCGCACCACAGTCGCGGCGCTCTGCCGTTTAGTCACGATCAGATTGCACTTATAGCGGGGGACCTGAATAGGAAGGCCGTTCAGATCCAGAGTCTGAATCACATAGTCGCAGAACGCCGCTGCATTCGCGAAGGTCGTTAGATCCAACTCCGCAGTCACCCAGCCGCAACGGCGCAGAATATCAAGAATGATCCAGGCGGGGTTATCACTATAGGCGGACGGCCCGGTTAGATTGCCTGACGTATCGTAGGTATCCACTTGCACACCGCGCATCAAAACTTCAACGTCCGCAACGGAGCGGCCGCTGCTGATCCGGTTTGGCACGACGACGGACAGGGAAGCCAGGCTTCCATGCGGATCGCCCAGAGGCTGTTGGCCGGAAGCGGAGAAATCGAAGTTAAAGGCGCCGTCCCGGTCCCCGGTGCTGACTAATGAATACCAGCCGGTGGCTGTCATATCCTGACCGGAAACAGCCAATGGAATCTCCACGTTGTTGACAACAACCTTGAGTATGCCGTCAATCACGCCCATGCCGAGCAGCGTCTCCATATGCGTCAGGTTTCCGTCGTTGCGCGCGAAGATGACGGGACTTTTCAGCCAGCCGGTCCCATACATCAGCGGCACCGGGTCGTTATAACTAGCGGCGTTATCGATCAGCGGAGAAACATGCGTGGTTTTATCGCCGGCGGTGCGGACTAAGATCGCCGATGGGACAAATTCCATTCCGCCGAAGCGCATGGGGACATTAATGGCCTTGCCGTTTGAATCCGTAGGGACGTTGCCGTTTGCATCTAACCCGAACATGCCGCGTTGCACGCAAGATGTTCTGGATTTGTCGCAAGTGGTAAATGGCTGGGTTCCGTTTAAATTTCCAGGTCCGCCCGCATTGGGTGAATAGCCGCAGCGATAAAAACGCGAGAAACGGCCGTACGCGCCGCCATTGAGCGCTTCGGCTTGCTGCTCGCTATTCGCGGGGAAATTCCAAGGGCACGAGCGCTGGATGCGAACTTCCGGCAGGGGAATCCGTTGCAGCGTGAGCTTGTTGGTGAACGTGAGGCTGAGAAGTTCTTCGGTAATCTCATCGGGATCGCCCGCAATACCGCGGAAAAGGACCGTGCTTTCCGTGGTAATGGTCCCGCTGGCAAGGTCGGCGAAAGCAAAGTAGACGGTGAGTTGAGAACCCTTAAAGCCAATTTCCGTGTTCCACTCCGTCATTGCGCCGTCCGCATTGGCCAGCGTAAGCGAGATTTGCGAAATGCCGTCCATGGCGTCGTCCGCCGATAGCGCCAGGTCGAACAAGTTGTGCTTCAGCACGCGCGGCGCATAAACGGCGCCATTGAAGGCAATACCGTGAGTGCACCAATATTCCACGTCGCCGGATGGCAGAGCGCATTGAAAGAATAACAACGGCGTGCCGGATACGGATTGGTTTTTTATTTCGTTGATGGATGCCATTGTTATCCCTGTAAGGCGGCCTCAATGGTGAAGGAAACGGAATACAAATTCGGAGCTTCGGCCACAATCGGCAACTCTTCGATCGCCCAATGCGCGTTGGAGTAAACGCCGCCGATGTTAGTGGTGGAACGGTAGCGGGAGGGCGCCAATTGCGCTTCCAATTGCGGCCCGTAGAGCGAGACTTGCTGACCGGGCATCAGGCCGATGGCAACAGTCAATTGCGTGCCTCCGTCGTTTAAATGCCCGCTGGAGACAAGGCGAGTCCACTCTGGACCAATGCTGTACGTGATTGTTTCTCCCGGCAGCGTCCCAACACGCGTCAACGCGACAGATGAGGGCGCTTCGCTCCGGGCATAGACGGAAAAGCAATATTGATAATTCGCGGGTACCGTCAAGGTTTGCGCAATCTCTTGCGTGATTTGAGACGTGTTAGCGGCCGTGAACGCGCCGGACCCTCCAAATGGGTCCGCTGCTCCCGGTTGCAACGTGATCAACCCTGCTGCCGGCTGCCAAGGCGCGCGTGTAAAGTCCACGCTTTCGACCAGCATGTTATCTGTCGGGTCAATAAACGTAAAGGGCTGCACTGGACCCTGGCACGAATCAAAGAACTCTTGCAGCGCGGACACATCAGCAAAGGATAGATCCGAGTATGAAAATTGCCACTGCCGCCGGCCGGCGCCCGGATCTGGAGCAGCGTAGAAACTGCCATCCGCCATAACATTCTGAATGGTGCGTATGAGGCGGCTTTTGCCAATAGGATATTGCGCGGACGCGCCGCTGCTTAATTGAGGAAAGAAAAGTTCAGGCATCTGCTGGACTCCCTGCCGTTTCAAGCACCCAAAACGATGTGGAGCCAATATCGACTGATAGGTAATTCGTTATGAATGTAGGTGACCCCAATACGCAATTGGGAACGGATGACTGGCTAATGGGATCAGGAAACGTAAACGTCTGGTATTCGCCGCCCTGCTCTTCAAAAAAGGCTTCAAGCGCAGCGATTTCGGTTTCGTTCAAGAGACTCAGCTTGATTTGCCAACTACGCAGCCGGATGCCGCGCGCCGCGAAGCGCTGATCTGAGCCGTCCACAAACTGGATCACGTGCGCCTGACGCCCCACGACAAGCGGAGTTGGATACTGCACGACGGCGCCGGAACTAAGTAAAGGGAAGTTAGCCATCAGATCTCCGCAATCACGTCATTCAAAGAACTGGAATTCAGAAGCGCCTGTTTTACGGCCTGAGCAATCTGCGTGCTCTGATATTGATAAGTTGAGGTAGTTTGCTGACCTCCCGAGGTGTTCGTCGTACCGGAATTGGAAACACTCACACGCGAACCGGCGGACGGCGCTGAGGAACGGCTTCCCGAGCCGATATAAGAAATCAGATCCTGTGCAGCCGGCTCTTGAAATTGAACCAAGGGCGGCAACGCGCTTTTCCCTCCCCCGAACAAACTGACGAATCCGGAAATGATGGAACCCAATCCGAATAGTCCGCTGAGACCGCCGCCGAGCGCGCTCGCGATTCCACCGGACGCGGTTTGCTTCAACAGGCCCGTCAAGACGCTGCCGGCGGAAGAAGTAGTAGTCCCCGCGCTCGACGGCTTGCCAAATGCAAGCGCAGTGCCAAGCGGCTTAGCGCCAAGAGAGAGCGATCTAGTTGCACCGCTCAGACTGGAGATCTTGGGCAATGCCGTAGATGAGCCGCTGTCCGATTGCACAAGCTTTCTCGAAATCTTCGCGCTACTGGGTAGTAAAGGATTCTTAGACGTTGCCATTTTGAGTTTCCGTTCGCCATTCTTGCTCTAACATCAAGAGCGCATCCGCGCTCTTTGCTTCCATTGCCCAGGCGTCTCCACCTAGTTGCTTCCACAATCGAAATTGCTGCAACCAGTGCAGGCTTTGCGCAGTAATGATGGACTTAGGGCACTGCCGGGAAACCACCTTTCCCCTGGCCCAAACCAGCCTTCGAGTCTTCGGCTCCTGTTCTTTGGGCGCAACCCATGCACAATTCCGAAGCTTCACCAAACCGCTAGACCGGCAAGTATCGCATTTCCACGCGGCTGGTTGAGAAAACTGGAAATGGAATGCGATTAGGAGTTTTTTCGTTCGTCTTCCGATAGCTCAATTTCCTGGCGGATAGCCGAAATGATTTCGCCCGTGAGATTTTCCGGCCCTTTCTGAATCAAAAGAGCGGCAGTGGCCGGCTCCCCGTCAATGGCTAGTCCTTGTATCTCCGCAAGTCCCCATTCGATATATAATTTCCGGACCAGTAAGTCAGACATTGCGGCTTCGAGCTGATCGGACGTATCTCCCGCATTGAGAAATTCGTAGCGAAGCGTCAATTCGCGGAGCTGTTTGGTTAGTTCCAAGCGGTGCGCCAGAGAAATTCGTTTTATCGCGAAGCTTACTGCCGGCACAGTCTGGCTTTGACGCCACGACAGGCTGGAATGCCCGGAAGCCTTACGCAAAAGCGACATAAATTTCATCATTCGAAACCCCCTGCCCCAAATTATTTTTGAACTCCCACATCAGCCTGGTCTCCGAATCGTTATACAGCGGTATTTCCGGCACTACATTCGGCACAAAGATTCCCATCATTTGCCCTTGCTGCTGGCCAAGCTGCAGCATGGCGGGAATTGGATTCCGCGATTTTGCAGCGGCGTATAATCCCCTGGTCTGCGCGTCATCTTGCGCGAAGAGCGTAAAGGTGGACACTACTTCTCTTCGCCCCGGTGCAATCGCCCTAGGGTAAGAGGAACCGAACTCTTGATCCCGAACGTCGATGTTATTTTTAACCGCAATATTTGCCGCGGTCAAAGTAAAAAACTGGTTCGCTGGGCTACCAAGCCAAACCTGCCCCAGTTGTCCGGGGACGATTGAATAATCAAAAGCCGCTAAAGCCGGCTCATGCGGAAAGGTGCTTAGACTGCTTGAATCGAGCAGGTCGGCCGCTGGGCCGCCAAACAGAAGTTCGTGATAGTTGCCATTCACGACAATCTCAAAAGCATCCATCGCCGCTCCCGTCAGCATGCGGCTCACAGCGCTTCCAGCCGGATCCCAATAGTCGTAGAGGGTCACGCTGGGGAGCACGGTCGAAAGTTGATAAGTAATCGCCGGAGTAAGTGGAGCATTGGCCGCTACCGCCGCCGCGAAGGGAGCGTTGATGACCACGGCCTGTGGATTTATGATCGCCGTTACGAAACGTATATCGGCGCCGCTCGCAATGGCCATTCCCACCGAAAGTTCGTGCAGGCTTGTTGTAGTCACCTGCGTACCGCTGATGACCGAGGCAACAATAAGAGGTTGGGCGGTTTGCGGCGGGGCTCCGAGCGCGGCTTGCACCAACGGGCCGTAGCTTGGCTGTCCGGTCCCGGTCCAGGACGTGAGATAAGTCGTGAGGCTAAACGCCGTTTTGCGGCGCGCGTTGGGTGAAGAACCTAAATACGTACGGGTGCCGGTCTTGTCCAACCGCTTGCCAATCTGGAGCGTCTGGTGCGCCTCGATCCGCACTGCTGGAAAGCGATTCGCCGACGTAACGCCGGCAGCCGTTCCATAACTGGCTTCCAAAGCGGCGTAGAAGCGATTTTCGTTCGAATTAATATAGCTCATACATTTCCTAAGAAAATCCGTCTAGGAGAGGCTTACATCCAGATTGCAAGTTAATTTGGCTAGTTCGGTATAACCGAAGCCGCCCGCTTTCGGTGGTTGCAGTTGAACGTCATAAATGCCTGAAAAAGAGAACCCGTCGCCCCAGTCGCCAATATTTGCGCGCAAGATGGAGGTCAATCCCTCGACATAAAAGTGAATCCACTGGTCCGCGTCGCCAATCAAATTGCCGCTGGCCCAGATTTCCGCCACTACGGCGATGGATCCGGAAAACGAACGAAACTTCTCGCGCTGCGCATTCTTGACCTGGCTGCTATAAAGACAGACGCGCGGATAACTGAGAAGAATTTCTTTATCGGCAATGTCGTTGCTAGCTGAATTCAAAACCACCTGGCTCGATGGGAGCGCCGGCACCACCATGCCGGCCCGCGCGGCCATAAGGCTGATCGCCGACGTTAAAGCATCGTTACTAGTAAGTAAGTTTAGAAGTTTTTGAGCTGCAAGCAGTGTAAGTGGAAGCATGCTACCCTCGCTGAATCTGTTTCGACATTCTGATATAGAAATCCGGACTCTGTCCCAGATTCTGAGTGGTTGTTAACCCGGAGTCGTTATTGACTCCATCCGTAGGCAAGCTCCAGTTGGAACCAATTGCTATCGGGGCCATATTTTGCAAGGTGAGTCCAGTAGACGTGGAGCTTATATAAACGTTCCAGCCAATCGCCGATGGCGGCGTCCGCGACGGGCCCTCCTCCATTGCTACCGCGACCGCCGAGTTCGCAGGCAACACCATTCCATTGACTGGGCTCGGAGCGCTTTCATTCCCCACCTCGTCTGTCCAAGCAGTTTGAACAAACAAAGCCTGAGCCGGTAGAACGCCAGGGGCCACGCTCACCAGCGGTAACGCCGGTTGAGGCAGCGGCTTATAAACGATGCCGACGCCGGAAAACATAGTCGAGTCGGCGGCCGCGCCAGACATCTGGCGATATTCGGACCATTTCCCCTGGAATCGCGCATTGAGCTGGATGTTATACGCTTCGGCGAAAAAATACGACAAGGACTCTAAACAGAGCCAGCGCCGCAACGGAGGAGTAACCACAACAGTGGAGAGGCCCAACCGCCTCCGGTTTATCCATTGCGGATCTGATATGCCCAGATTGAGTAACCACAGCATCAACTTATTCCCAATTGCGCTCGTCGCCAGGCCGATTTTGGTATTTACGTCGATGCCGTGGGACGACGCTATCTGCACCAGCGTGGTCTCATACTGCAGCAGGTCGTCCAGACTAATGATGTTTGTGTCGGTGAAGAGCGCCATGGGAGTCTACTTTCTTGATGCCGGCGGTACGCTTGTCTTTTGCTCCGGCTCGGAAACCGGAACAGGATTAAAATTCGGATCGGTGATGATGGCCACCTGCAGCCGCCGCGACAAATCCGCTTTCTCGGCCGCTTTCTTCGTGGCCGCCTGCCGCTCGAAATAGGCATGCCGTTGTTGTTCATCGGCCAGTACAGCGCGGCCTTCCACGAACATCTTGGCGGCAAGCTCGCGAGAAACTTCGCTGACCACGCCGGATTTTCCGCCTTCGGGCGTCTCCAGGCTGACTATAAGCGGAAACGGTTCGGCTAAACTTGCCTCCGTCTCACGAATCTTTTTGAAATATTGCCTTAAATCCACGTGCGTCTCCTCCAAAAATGAAAGGCGCCGCGCGAAGGCGGCTCCTTTTCAATACGATTGCTAATTAGCTGTTGACTTGCACCGCAAAGTTGTTGCGTAAAACACCACAGCCGTACAGTACGTCTACCGTAAACTGCTGAGCCAAGGTGTTCGGTTGATAGCTCATCACGATGCGGATACCAAAGTTCCCCATCTCGGCATACTCGGCCACCGCGCCAGTACCGGGAAGCGGTTGCGGCAGACGGCGCACGACCAAACCGATAGCATCGCGGCTAAAGGCGAGGTTGTGCGTGTTCAGCGTGGTAGTGCCCGTGGTCTTGACATACTGTGAACGGAAGATAAAGAAGTCTTTCATCTTTCCGACGTTGCCTTCCACAAGAGCTTTCAAGCCAGCCTCACCGGCTGAATAATATTCGCTGAAGCGCGGAATCTGGCGAATCTGTGAATATGTGTTGGAATCGACCACCAAATACTTAGGAGCGCTGGGGGGCACCTGCGCCGCGAACAAAGCCGTTTCAGCGGAATCGATAATAGCTTCTGTCACAGCAGTGCCTGCCGTGCCTAGCGGCGCATTTGCCGTGAAGAAACTATACAGATTCATCAAATCGCTTTCCACCTTGGCCGCAATAGCAACCACGGCGGGTTGCATGTAAGCCTTCAGCAGGTCGGGATAGGCCAGCGCCTTGGTTACGTCCGGTATCTGGAACGTGGCTTCCGCGTGCGTGTTCAGAACGATCTGCGCGTTCCCTAAGCTCGGATTCTGCGGCTGGACACTGCCGCCTTCGGCAATGTTATTTGCTACCAGCACCGGAGGAATCGGCACGTTTACCGTGTCGCCGGCATTCGCCAGCACCGGTTCATAATCGCGATTCACCAGATTGCCCATGACGAGATTTCCCGTCAGAGCAGGCAGTGCATCGGCAGCCACCAGCTTTACAATCGCATTCGCCAAATTGGCTGAAGTAATAATTGACATAAGTTCTCCTTAAAAAGTTTTTCCCGGCACTTACAATCGCCGGCACGCTCAAACCCGGCCGCTAGATTCCCCGCATAGCCTGAGCCGCCAGCCTGGCAATTTCCTGGCGTACTCGTTCGTGATCTTCCTTGCTCATTCCCGGTTTGATCTTGTCCAGTTCAATACCGCCCTGTCCGCCTTGCGAACTACTTTTGACAGGTGAGTGGGCGCCGCTTCCGCCCGCAATCCTGGCCGGAAGCAACTCCGGGTTCTCCTGCACGAAGGCGTTAAGATATTCCTGCAACGACTTCGCTTCCGGTCCCCTGGCCTGCAACCGGCCATCCTCGCTGCGCACAATCTCGTCTTTCACTGCCCGGAACGCGAGATCGACTTTGGAAATGCCGAGCCGCTGCAGCTCGCTGCGAATCTGGGAGCTCCGGTCGGCTTCTTCCGCCATCGCGCGGGATTTCCGGTTCTCTTCCACCAGCACATTCAAGCGCCCTTCCAAACTCTCGCGGCGCTTGCGCTCCTCTAACAATTCCGCCTTGTAGGCCGGCTCGGATTTCTGCTGCTCAGCTTGCACAAACTCGTGGATTGCCTGCCTGACAATCTCCCGCACATCCGATGCGGTTCCAGTTTTTGAGTCATTTTCAATTGGCATTTGCTCTGACATTCGTTTCCTCTGGTGAAATGGATACTTAGTTGGTGACTTGAGCCTCAATCTCATGCGCAATGCGGTCTTTGGTTTCCTGCCGGGCATCGCTCAAATACTTCAGTGCGAGCCGTTGAAAAATTTCCCGTTTCAGCGTCGGAGAATTAATACCCAAGTTCAAAAGGTTGGCGGCCTGCTGTAACTCCGTGCCGAAGTCGGTGATATCCACCTCATCCATCCCGGTCACGGAAATCTGAACGCCATCCTGGCGAGCGTCGCTAATGGAGGACAGCACCTTCTTGATGCAGTCTTTTACAGCGCCCCCGTAAGCGCGCAACACTTCCTGCGTAATCGTAAAATCGAGTTGCTTGGCCAGCGCGGATTGGCCGTGGCCGCCAGCCGCTTCGCCCGACGCCTGCGATAAATAACAGACACGGTAAATTTCTTCCTTCAACGTTTCGAGGTTGGCGGCGGCAATCTGATAAACCTTGCCGTCCGGCTCAGTCCAACCAAATCGGTCCGTGGGTCCAAGTTGGATGTAATAACTCTCGCCCACGATCTGATTCCACTCGCGGTCGGAGTAGACCACCGGCATCGCGAACAGCCCCATCGTAATCGCCCATCCGAGCGCGTTGGACTTATTGAAGTGTTCTAACTGAAGCTGCGCGGCCTTATTCGTTAACCAAAGGCCTTCGCTGACCTGCAACGTAAATAACGGTACTCTTGCCTGCTGCGTGAGCGCGTGCGGACCTTGCGCGATCAGATCAATGGAACCCGGTTCATTGCGGCCTTCTCCGGGCCGGCTCTCAATTCTGCGATAAGTTCGATATTGCGTTTTGTCGTAGTAGTACCAAAACGTCTCGCTTACCGTTTCCGGCGAATCGACGCTAGGCTGCCGCTGCACCTTGGTCCGGAGCACCACCCATTCATAGGCGCCGCGCTCGTCGCAACTCCAATTGACCAGATCCTCCGCTTCGAAGCGGACCAGAAAGGCTCGCGAAATGCCGCTTAGGTCTTCTTCAGCGCGGTTCAAAGCGGTATTGGAAGCGCGCGGAAAATCAATCAGAATGTGGCTGCGGCCGGTGACCAGCATATCGATAAAGCAGCGCCGGAAAAAGCCCGAAAGCCTTGTCCCTCTCAGGTCACAATCGTCCGCCAGCTCGCCCAGGAACACTTGGCCGGATTCAAGACCGCCCTCGAACTGCAAACTCGGCTCGCGCCGGAATACCGTGGAGGCATACCAATCGACAATGGAGCCAATGTAGTTTTCATAAAACACCCGGTGCAAACGCTCGCTATACACATCCAGCGGTTCCTTCTGGCGGCGCAGCAGGTAATCGACGGCGTGCAGCTTGAATTGATGGCCGCCGGCGTATAGATCTCTATACGTCCGCCACATCCAGCTCTGCCGTTTGAATTCGGGATGTTCTAAATCGATTTGAATCATCTTTTTTTCCTGAGCATTGAGCGTCAAAATAACCGCTGAGCCATTTCTCCCGCTTTCGTCTTTTCTCCAAAAAGCTGCCAAATTACATACCCCAGCGCATCCGAAGCATGGGTTCTGCGCGGATCACGAAGCTTGTCAATCACTCCGGTGTCCGGTTTAAACAGCGTTTCTTCGAAATCCTGAATCAATTCCTTGCAGCGCGAATCCACCTCCATCCGCACTTCACCCAACGCGTTCGTGAACAGCGCATTTACTTTCCGCACCCGGCTCAACACCGCTGGGTTGCTGGCCGGAACCTGAATTTTCACGTTGCGGAAACCCGCGCGATAGAGATAATTTCGAATCGTCTGGTAATCGCTAATGCCGGTAGTCCGCATCGCATTGCCGCTGGCATCGCCGTAAATTTCAAGGCCTCCGGCGAGTCCTTTGTATCTGTTTTCAAATTCCATGCAAGCTTCCTCAGTGGTCGCCCGCTCCAGCACGATTTCGTCAATCACCAAAAGCTTTTCTCCGTGGCGCTGCAAGAGCACCGAACTCATGGGCGCCACGTTAAAATCCAATCCCCACAGCAGCGGCTTGCGCGGATCATACAGGTGTTTCGCAACGTGAACCCCTGCGTTAAAGCAGTGATAAACGCGGTCCGCCCGGCTATTAACGTATTCGCCCAGCGCCTCTTGCCGGTAGAACTTTGGATCGTAGCTACTCTCCAAACGCTCGTAATAATCGGGCGTCTGGTCCAGCAAAAACCGGTTCTCAAATGGTTTCGCCCGGACGCATCCATAGCCGGCCACCGGCTGCTGAATGAAGCGCTTAAAAATCCAGTCATGACCTTGCGGCGTCCAAACTGCAAAGCCGCTCAGCCGCGACGCTTTCGGATCTCGCAGCCGCGCTTCTAAGCGCAGCCAGGCGTCTTCGCTCGCATACGAAAGCTCATCAATGCCGAACCACGCCAGATTGGTGCCGCGCAGTCTTTCCGGCTCATCCAGCGAGCGCAGCAGAATCACACTGCCCACTGGTTGGACAATCAACTCACCATCAGTCTTCTTCCATTCGAATTCGACGTCATGCCTTTCGAGCATCCGCAACAACGTGACGAGTGAAGCGTCACGTAACATGGCAAATGTCGGGGCAGCCAAAACGCCGTGGCGGCCAGCATTGATAAAACTCAGACACAGCGCTTCAAAGCACAACGCCGCGCTTTTACCCGAACCAACCGGCCCGGAGAAACCTTTAAAGCGCTGCTCCAGCGAATGAAATTCAACCTGCGAAGGCAGCGGCTCATGCGTCCAGCAGCAATCTTCGTCATCGCGTCGCTGCGCTGCTGAATCCAAGCTCATCCGCAGACGATCTTGTTACGCTGGCAAGCGGCGAACGGTCAAAAAAAGCGCTAAGCTGCTGATTACAATCAGGAATATTTTATTTGGAGATCTGTTATGGGCAGGAGGAGCCAGGCGGAAAGCCGGCTTTAGGAGAGATGTTCGTCAATTAATTTTGAAGCAATGTCTTGCGCGCTGGGGCGGTACTCGCCGCTCAAATAAAGGCGGCGCAGTTCGGCTACGCGCTCTGCCGAATGCTTACTGACCGGCGTGTTGACGGCAGCTGCCGCCGCGTTCAGCGTCTCGGCGAACTCGTCGGCAATGGGATCGTTCTCTTCCATATTCTCTGAACTCGCAGTCCTCTTCCTAGTCTAGCGGGTATAAGCGGTCCAGTGCGTCCACTACGATTTTTCCTTTGCCAGACCAGCAACGAACAACATTAACACTCAAGTTTCCCAGGCAAACGGACGAAGGAACTCTTAGACGCACGCTGAACACCTAATACTGCCCCAAAGACTTAGTCATGACTGCTCAACACCTAGCAATCCGAGAAGCCGTTCCAATCAGCTCAGAGCTGCGTGAGCAGTTGATTTTAGAGCATTTGCCGCAAGTCAAATTGATTGCCAGACGTATCCATGAGCGGCTACCTGTTTCGGTGAGTTTGGATGACCTTATCTCAACCGGAGTAATTGGGCTGATCGCGGCCATAGACCGGTATGATGCCAGCCATGACGTCAAGCTGAAAACCTACGCTGAGTATAAAATTCGGGGCGCAATCCTAGACAGCTTACGCGGTTTGGATTGGGCGCCAAGGCAGCAGCGTAAGCGGTCTAAGCAGATTGAAGCGGCCATCGCGGCGCTCGAACAGCAACATCAGCGTACGCCCACCGAAGAAGAAATTGCGGCTCATCTGGGCCTATCTATTTCGAACTATCAGGATTGGCTTACAGAAATCAGAGGATTGACACTGGGTAGCCTGGAAAATGCCGGGACCGAAGAAGACGGCTGCGACCTTTTGCGTTACTTGGCCGACACCGATGAGCAATGGCCGTCGCAGATTGTGGAACGAGCCGCCCTGGAGCATCTATTGGCCGAGGCAATTGAGAAAATGCCTCAGCTGGAACGAACCGTTCTAAGCCTCTATTACTACGAGGAAATGACCTTACGCGAAATCGCAAAAATCGCAGACCTACACGAATCGCGCATTTCGCAGCTCAAGTCTCAAGCCATTCTCCGGCTGCGCTCTTACATGCAGAAGCGCTGGCCCCAGCAACGGAGCTAGATCTTGCCTACTCCAAGCCTTCCTGGAAAGTGACTTTCACGACTATGGGCTTGCGCTCCCGGGTCAGCTCTAATGAGACCGACTTCAGCGTCCGGTGATGTTCCATGCGCAAATAAGCGCTGACATCGCGTGGATTCGAAACTGCTCTATCACCAATAGCTGTGATCACGTCGCCTGCGCGCACGCCCGACTTGGCCGCTGGAGAGTTTTCGCTGACAGAGCGAACCAGGACCCCTTGCTTTACGCCGAAATACTGCGCCAGTTGAGTATCCAAAGATTCGCACATTATTCCCAAGGCGCCGTTTTTCCAGATTAATAGCGGGTCCGGAATATCCATGGTGAAATTGCGCATGTCAGGAAACTCTTGATCGGGATTCACGAGTGGGCTGCCGAAGCCGGAAAAATGGCCGCTAGCCGTCGTAATCAGCACGGTTTGTTCTTTGCCCGCACGCCAATACTCCACCTTTACCTTGCGGCCGACCGGCGTCTCCGCAACTAAACGGCCCACCTGCTGCGCCCCAACAATAGTTTCGCCATTGTAGGAAAGCAAAACATCGCCCACGCGGATGCCCGCATCGTCAGCCGGACCGCCTTCCTCCACATGCATCACTTCCACCCCGCGCGCATCGCCGAGATGAATGGCCTTGGCGCGATTCCCGTCAATGTCCAAAAGCCCCACGCCAAGATAACTGCGAGTTTGCATCGCCACCAGCACTTGATTTGGCGACGGATATTGTGCCGCTAGCAGGTTTGCCGACAGGCCGGGCACGATACAACTCGCGGCAACCAGCACCAGCAATGAGAAAAAGAATCGCATCGGGCCTACTCACTACACGTCAGTACACATCACGTCAGTACACATCAAAGGCGGCATTAGTCGTGCGTAATACCTGCTGGCAGCGCGCACGCACATAATCGTCGTCCGGCAGCGAGCGCATCACATCCTGCAACGTGCCCGCCAGATCTGGAGTGATCTGAATATTGCCGTTCGCGGGAGCAAGAATGTCAATCGCCTCTGAGCGCACGCCGGCATTTTCATCGTTCTGCAATACGAACTTCAGCGCATCGCGTGTCACCGAATCGTTTGCAAAACTCCTCAACCCCTCCAAGGCCTTCAGCCGTACCGCCGCATTCGGATCATGCCGGACGCTGTTGAGCAGCACGTCGCGAATAGCATTGCCATCCTGCCCGCTCAACGTCTGCTGATCCAATACCTGGCGGTTCAACATCTCAACGGAATCCACCCGAATGCCAGGATCGGTAGAGTCCCGCATCGCGGCCAGAAGCAATTGCCGGACATCCTGATCGGACACGCTTCCGGTCACCTCTCCGTCCCGAACCTGCTCCACAATAATGCGGACGCGGTCCTGCGCCGCCGGTTGAATTTCACGAATACGCGTCGTGGAGGGCCCTACAAGTGAGCTCGTGGCAAATGGACCACTAGCCTGCAGATCTTCCGGGATGCCGTTCCGGTCTACCCAGCGCGCCGCGCCGAATCCGATAAAGAAAATGAAGGAGGCGAGCGCCAATTGCATGGACCCGCGCCGCAGCGAAAATGCGGAAGAAATCCGTTCCCACCAGATTCTTTCCCAACTTGCTATTGTCTGGCGTTTAGCCGCGCCACCCAAGGCCATGTGCAAATCCTGGCGGCAATGCGCGAGCAGATTCAATGAGACATCATCCCCACCGGACTTCAGCGCCGCATGCCAGGACTTCTCGCGCTCCAACATGCGCTGGCACAAGGCGCATTCACCCACATGGCGCTCTAACGCTTCCTCCTGGGCAAAATCCAACTCGCCATATAGATACAGCGAAATATTGAGTTGGACTTCGTGGCAGGTCATACGAAATCCCCCAGAGCCGACCGCATTTTCTGCGTGGCGCGGAAAAGGCAGTTCTTCGCGGCTTCTTCGGTTACACTGAGCGATTCGCCAATAGCCCGCAGCCGCATCCCCTGAAAATGCCGCATCTCAAACACCAGGCGTTCCCGCGGCGTTAACTGGCCTAATACTTCCTGCACGCGGGTCTGCACTTCCGTGCTCATCATCTGCCGTTGCGGGTCCACATCGGCGCGTTGCTCGGGGACAAACTGAAAACGGTCTACTTCCCCCGCTTCCGTGTCGAACGTGGCAGACTCCTCTTTCCGGACCTTCCGCTTGCGCAACTGATCCAGGCACAAATTCGAAACAATCCGATACAGCCACGTTTTGAAGCTGCAATCAAAGCGGAACTTGGATAAATTCCGGTACACGCGCAGGAAGACTTCCTGATACACATCGCGGGCGTCTTCCTCGGAATGAAGCAGGTTGTATGCCATGCGAAGCACGGCATGGTCGTGCGCTCGGACTAATTGCTCAAAAGCATCTGAATCTCCGCGCTGCGCCGCGCGAATCAATTCGATCTCGGAGGAACGCTCATTCGCGCCGCACACGCCTATATTCTGGCCTATATTCCCGATAACTTCTGCTTGGCTTGCCACCAAAACGATAGACGTACGAGATGCATTTTGGTCACGGGCACCCCGCGCGCCAGTGGTGCACGCTCGTTGGCGCAGACCCCTCCTAACTGGCTAACTCTATTTCAATCAGCCGTTTAGCGGCATCCAGGTTGGCAATCCGGAACGTCCGGACTTCTCCGGCGTACATCGCTTCTTTGGCTGGACCGGACGCCGGTCCCTGCTTCCAGCGTGCCGACAGCATAGCGCTCAAAGAGCCGACATCCGAAGACTTGGGAGCCTCGGCGGCCGCTTCTTTCGCCTGCGCTTTCAGCTTGCAAATCGCCAAGACGCCTTCGCCCAGTTCTACCTTGGCCCGGTCGGCTTGCACCTCCACCAGCCGGCCGCTCACCGTCTCTCCGGCTTTGTGCTCGGAAATATAGTGATCTACCGTGGTCGGCTCCAATTGCTTCATCCCCAGGCGAATGCGGCGGCGTTCGCGGTCAATTTCCAGCACCACCGCTTTAACGGTCTGCCCCTTGGCTACCTTCTCCTTGGGATGCTCCAACCGTTTCTCATTGGTGATATCGGAGATATGAATCATCCCCTCAATGCCATCGCCCAAATCGACGAACGCGCCAAACTGCGTCAGATTCGTAATTGCGCCTTCGAAGGTGGAACCAATCGGGAACTTTTGGGGAACCGCCTCCCAGGGATCGCCCAGCACCTGCTTGTAACCCAAACCAATGCGCCGGTCCGCCGGGTTAATTTGCAGAATCGCTACCTCCACGCGGTCGCCCACTTTCAGCAGATCGCCCGGCTTGCGAATGCGCTTATCCCAGGAAAGTTCAGACAAATGCACCAGCCCATCCACGCCCGGAATCAACTCAATGAAAGCGCCGAAATCAGCCAGCCGCGATACGGTTCCCGTGACGCGGTCGCCCACCGTAAAAGTGCGCGCAGCTACAGTCCAAGGGTCCTCCTGCAACTGTTTGAGCCCCAGCGACAGCTTCTTGGTCGCGGCATCCAGCTTAAGAATTTTGACCTCGAGTTCGTCGCCCACCTTCACTACATCGCCAGCCTTCGCTACGCGTGTATGCGACATATCAGCGATGTGCAGCAGCCCGTCCACTCCAGGCATCAATTCAAGGAACGCTCCGAAATCCATAATGCTGCGCACGCGGCCGCGGACCACGGCGCCTTCGCGCAATTCCGCAAAAGCCTCCTGCCTGCGTTGCGATTGCTCTTCCTCTAGAACAACGCGGCGATCGACGACAATATCTTCCTTGTCCGTATCAAGCTTGGTAATCCGGCAGCGGATTTCCTGTCCCACCAGCTTGGCCATATCGTCGGCTTCGCGAACGCCGCTGCGGGAAGCGGGCATGAACGCGCGGCCGCCCACATCCACGCGGAAACCGCCTTTTACCTGTTCCGTCACCACTCCGGCAATAATGCGCTTCTCATCAAAAGCCACTTGTAGCGCGGTCCAATCCTTGGGCCGGTCCACCTTAATCGTGGAAAGCTGATAATAGCCTTCTTCGTTGCGAGGACCGGCGCTCACTGTAATAGTTTTGCCCACGCTGGGCTCGCCTTCCTCGGTTTCACGCCACTTCGCGATCGGCAGCACGCCCTCGATCTTTCGTCCTATGTCGACCAGAATGTTCTCAGGGCCGACTGAGACGATAGTGCCAGACATGTTTTGGCCGCTGGCGCCTTCGGAATGCTCCCGTTCAAAGGAGGACAAAATTTCAGCAAAACCTGAATCTTCTTTAGCATCGGCATTGTCGGCGGCGTTATGGAGAAGCACGGGAACATCGGAATTAAAATTGCTCATGACTGCACGGATTTCCCCTTATTCTGTCATAGAGACTTGGAAATGGCCGAAGAGAACCACCACCGCGTGATTACGGCCAAGCGGCTTGCTGCTTGGGTCCGGCCGCAGGATTTTGCCTGGGTAATTTTTATCGGCTGGCTCATTGCCGCCGATCCGGAAACCAATAATCAGCTTTTAATTTTTCTGATTTTGATTGGTGCGTTTCAGATTGTGGAGCCGCGCTTGAAGCTCTTCTCTTCACGGCGCGGGCAGATCACGTCCATTGCCCTCAAATTGGTGCTCAGCTACCTGCTGGTCGGTTATAGCCACTCCTTCACCAGTTATTACTATTCAATTTTCCTAATTCCCGTGGTATCGGCCGCAACCATTTTCGATTTAGCGGGAGTCGTCCTGGTGACGCTGATTGCGGGTGCCGCCTACTTCTCGTTCTTATTACCGATTTTTGTCGACTGGAACACTTACCACATCGAAGATTATTTAGGCGTGACGTCTCTCAGAGTGCTTTTTTGGGGGATCGTCGCGTTTCTCGTATATGAACAGGCACGGGCAAAGCGCGACGAAATGCTGCTGACCCAAAGGGCAGTGTCTGACCTTGCCGAGTCCAACAAGAACTTACGCGCCGCCCAAGTCTCTCTGCGCCGGAGCGAGCGCCTCGCCGCGTTGGGACAGCTAACCGCCGGCCTTGCGCATGAGTTGCGAAATCCACTGGGCACTATCAAAGCCTCGTCTCAGATGCTCATGAAAGATTCCGTAAAATGCCGCCCCGAGATGATGGCCGAAATGGCCGGGTACATCGACACGGAAGCCAACCGGATGAACGGCTTAATCACCAGCTTTCTCAATTTTGCGCGGCCCCTGCAAATCCATCCGGCGCCGGCAAATCTGCGCGCCGTGCTGGAAGATGTGTTGAAGCAACAGTCGGAGTTGGCGAAGAGCCGGAATGTTGAGCTGGCTCTACACATCGACGGCGACCGCACCTTTGAATTCGATCCGGACTTACTGAACGTAGCGCTGTCAAACTTAGTGCAAAATGCAATTCAGGCCAGCACAGCTGGCCAGCGGGTGGAAATCCGGTTGGCATCAAAAGACGACGAAGTCATGATTTTCGTAAGGGACCAAGGCACAGGCATTCAGCCGCAGCACCTCGAAAGCATTTTTAACCCATTCTTTACCACTAAGCCCCATGGCGTCGGCCTCGGCTTGCCGATCGTAGCAAAAATAATCGATGAACACGGCGGTCGGATTCAGGTGTTTAGCGAAGCCGGCAAGGGCGCCAGATTTGAAGTAACGCTTCCCACGGTCTAAAGGGATTTGGCCTTTGCATACTACAGTTGAAAATGTGGCCGCCGGAAGAATACTGATTGTAGAAGACGAAGACAAATTGCGCCGCATCGTTCAGCTTGAGCTGGAATCGGCCGGATACGAAGTCGATGGTGCTCCCACCGCCGAGCAGGGGTTATCCCTCGCTGCCCTCGCAAACGTAATCATTACTGACCTGCGCCTCCCTGGCATGGATGGCTTGCAACTCATTGGCCAGCTTCAGGCGCGCGGCATACAGGCGGCCGTGATCGTCATGACTGCGCACGGCTCGGTGGAAACCGCCGTCGAAGCGATGAAGCTCGGAGCTGCCGATTTTCTGCAAAAGCCCTTCTCGCTCGACCATCTGACCACGGTGGTCAACAAAGTAATGGCCGTGCAATCGCTGCGCGCGGAAAATCAGCGCATGCGCGCCGAACTGGACGGCCGCTACCAATTCGACAACATCGTCGGCGGAAGCGCCGCCATGCGTGAAATTTTTCAAACGGTAGAGCGCGTCGCGCCGACACGGGCAACGGTTTTGCTCGCGGGCGAGAGCGGGGTCGGCAAAGATATGATCGCGCGCGCCATTCATTATCATTCACCGCGAAAAAAGCAGGCGTTCGTGAAGATCAATTGCACCGCCATCCCGGAGAACTTGATGGAAAGCGAGTTGTTCGGCTACGAAAAAGGTGCGTTCACCGGAGCCTCCATGAGCAAGCCCGGTAAATTCGAGCAAGCGGACCAGGGAACTGTATTTCTAGATGAGATCGGCGACGTGCCTGGCAACATCCAAGTCAAGCTGCTACGCATTTTGCAGGAACGGCAGTTCGAACGTCTGGGCTCAAATCTCACGCGCAACGTAGATGTGCGCGTGGTAGCCGCCACCAATGTGGATCTGCGCGAGGCCTTGGAACAGGGCCGCTTTCGCGAAGATCTCTACTACCGTTTGAATGTGGTGCCCATCAGCATTCCCCCGCTGCGCGAGCGTAAGGGAGACATTCCCTTCCTGGCCATCCACTTCGTCAACAAACTCTCGAAAGACCTCGGCGCAGCAGCCAAAGAGATTAGCCCCGCAGCCATTGACCGCTTGCTCTCTCACTCCTGGCCCGGCAACGTGCGCGAATTGGAAAACACCATCGAACGGAGCCTGGTGCTCGCGTCCGGCGAAACGCTGCAAGCCTCCGATATTCGTCTCGAAGCTCCGCGCGGCACGGCGTCATCGCTGGCCTCGCAGCAAAGCCCGCTTCTGCCCGAAGGCGAGACGCTGGAACACTGGGAACAGATGATGATTCGCGAAGCCCTGCGCCGCGCCAACGGCAATAAAAGCCAAGCGGCTAGAATCCTCGGGCTCACCCGCAACGCGTTACGCTACCGGCTATCGCAAATGGGCCTGGAAAGCGGCACGGCCGATTCCGCCGACGACTAGCGCTTCACAAATCCAGAAAATACTTGCCCTCTGCGACCAATTCCGCCGGACCCGTTAAATAAACACTTGCGTCCCAACGCAAATGAAGCATCCCGGCTGGAGTTCGAATCTCCACAGTCTTATCCGTTTCTCCCCTGAGAATCGCGGATACCGCGGCGCCAGTTGAACCCGTGCCCGAACTCCGCGTCTCGCCGGCGCCGCGTTCGAAAAACACCGCCTCGATGGCGTGCCGGTCAATCACCTTGACGAGTGACACGTTCGAGCGTTTGGGAAAACGGGAATGACCTTCCGCTTCCGCGGCAACCACCCGCCAATCATCTGGAAATTCCTGCACGAAAATCGCGCATTGTGGATTGCCCACATTCAAAACCGTGGCATCCCATTCGCGCCCAGCAAGGTGCAAAACAGAGTGCAACTCCTCCACCTGCGGCAGGCCCATGTCCATCTCAAACAGAAAGCGATGACCGTCGCCGAAAATCATACGCAAGTTTTTGCGTCCGGCCACGGTCGTGATCGCCACATCGGGCTTCACCGCGCAGTCGTGAATCAGAGCGAACGCCGCCGCGCAGCGTGTACCATTGCCCGAAATTTCAGCTTCGCTGCCATCGGAGTTGAAAAGCCGTGTGCGAAGCCCGCCTTCTTCACGCCAAACCAGCATCCAGCCATCGCCTCCCACACCAGTCGTACGTGCGCAGATCCGGCGCGCCGCTTCAGGAAGATTTTTTTCATCCAGCTCGGAGACGCCAATCGAATCGCCCCAACTCAGAAGAAAATCGTTCTCCGCTCCATGAAGCTTGGTGTAGGTAATTTCAATCATTTGATTTGACGCCGGTAAATTTCCAGCTTGGGAGCGCCCTTCGTTTCAATTTGTTCAACCAGTGCATAGGGCGCATCGCCCCGCTTCAATACTTTCGATAACGGATCGCCATCCAGCGCCACCGCCCACAGCGATTGATGGACTAACCGGGGCACGGAGATGTTTGCCAGCCACTCAGGGCCATCTCCAATATCCAACGTCTCTTGCAACGGAATGCCGGCCCGGCAGAAAATGCCGCTGACATCACTAGCACTCGCCAGAATACCCTGCCCTTCCGTGTATTTGCTCTTGATGGATTGAGCCCCCGCCTCCGTCCAAGCGCGGCGTGCAATCGAATTCATTTGCGATTCCTTCCAGCAAATCCACTGCTCCGGCGACGGCCGCCACAGCCACGGCGCCACGCACAACAACGGAAAAATAAACCCAACCCACCGCTTCTTTGCTGGCAAGAACAGCGTCATCGCCCCCACGGCAAACGCTGCCAGCGGCACGATTGCAATGCCATATCGAGTGTTGTAGTAAGAATGCGGCCACAAGCCCGGGACATGAATCGGATTCTTCGAAGAATGCATGCTCCAAACGTAAAACGCCGGCGTCAACAGCAGGAACAGAACCGGAAACGCCACTCTTTTGGCAAACGCACACAGCAGTCCGGCCGCCCCGAACACACACAGCATCCAACCGGAACAAAGCCGCCCCGCCTCCGCGTAATATCGCAGCGCGGTCGTCCAATTATGCCAACCTGGATAGTAACGGTCGCCCTGAATAGCCATAGCCGAATACGGCCCATTATAAAAATCGAGCACGCTTCCCGTCTCCCACCAGTTATGCCCAAACCAATAGAGCGGAGCAAGACTCGCCGCCATTCCGAAACCAATCAATATCGCCCAGCGGCGATTCCGCGCAAAAAAAGCAAACGCCAGCCCGCTAAAGGGAATCAAAAACCATCCGTCATAGCGTGTCAAGCACATCCACCACGATGCAATTACGCCCAACAAAAGATATCCGCCGCTCTGCGTAGCGCGGAATCGCACTATGGCGAACATCATCGCGGCCAGGCCAGCAAGAAAAACGATTTCCGTCATCGGGATCGATGCCAGGTAAAGCACGTTGGGATTCAACGCGAAGCACGCCAGCACGATCGCCGCGCTCATCCGGCCGCTATATGCCTCGCGCGCTGTCAGGTAAAAAAACAGACCCGCAATCACGAAGCAAATCGCAACCGGAATGGTGCCGGCCAAGCCGCTGCGCCACATCTCATTGTTCCCAACAAAGGGCGTACAAATCAAATGCAGCACCGGCAGCCAAACGCTGCCCAGCCGCTCATAGCCGTGAACGCGCGACTCCACTAGCTGACGGCTAATATTGAGATGAGCCTGGGCGTCTCCCCAATAGAGAACATACCCGCGCCGAACGAACCACCAAGCCGCGCCGCCAATGAGGCCACACAGCAACACGACCGCTATGACGGCCTCAACGGCGGGATTTAGCGATCTAGAACGCGGTGAATCGCCGGAATTCTTCAAAACGCTGATCGATTTCCTTGCGCGTCAGAGTTTGGAAACGCTCTACGCCAAACTCTTCGCAACAAAAACTCCCCATCACCGAACCATAAATCACCGCGCGATGTAGCTCTTTCGGATCAACATCCGGCTTGCGTGGATCGAAACCCTTCTCCGCTAGATAGCCGCTAAATCCTCCCGCAAAACAGTCGCCCGCGCCAGTTGGATCGAATACGTCTTCCAACAGGTAACCGGGTAAAAGAAACAAGCTATCTTGGCGGAACAGCATCGCGCCGTATTCCCCACGCTTGATCACCAACGTCTTCGGGCCCAAATCCAGAATCTTTTGCGCCGCTTTGCGCAAATTATTCTCACCCACCAGCAGGCGCGCCTCACTATCGTTGATTAACAGGAAATCCCAATGCCGAATCGTCTCCAGCAACTCCTCACGATTGTGGTTGATCCACAAGTTCATGGTGTCGCCGCCGACGAAGGCCGCCCCCGGCATCTGCTGCTGCACCTGCCGCTGCAGCGTGGGCTGAATATTTCCTAGTAATAGATACGGCAGACTCGCATAAGCTGCCGGCAGTTTCGGCTGAAAATCCGCAAAAACATTCAGGTCGGTTTGCAGCGTAGTCCGGTCATTCATGTCGGCGGAATAGACACCCGACCAAAAAAATGTCTTCCCCGGAACCTGCTCCAAGCCTTCCAGGTCCACGCCTTTGCTAGCTAGCAGCGCGCGGTCTTCGGCTGCAAAATCGTCTCCAACCACCGCAACAATCGCCGTAGGAGCGAAATAGCTGGCGCTCAGTGCAATGTAAGTGCAGGAACCGCCCAGAGTGCGTTCCCGTTTTCCGTATGGCGTCTCAATTGCGTCATACGCTACTGATCCAATAACAACTAATGACATTAGTTTGCATTGTACTGGACACCCCATTACAACCTCGCTAAAAACGCTGACTCAGTACAATTGAGGCTTGGGTGTCGAAAGCGTATTTTTGCGCGAACTTCCCGGATTCATTTTCCTCTTCCTCGGAGTGCTATCGCAGTTCTACTTGGGACGCCGCCTCCGCTTGCCCAAGCGCGTCAATGCCGCCCTTGCGATTTTCCTTGTAGTACTCTCAGTCCTCAATGATGAAGCCTTTCGACGGGTTACCCGGCACCTGCCCTTGGCCTTTAGACATAGCCTCGGTTTTATCGATGGATTTCTGATGCTGTGGTGTTGGGCACTGGTGCTGCCGGCCTTTATGGTGTGGCTCTTTAGCCGCATTTCCAATAAGAATTTTCAACCCGAACGGCGGGCTCTATTAACTGCTTCCGCCGGCGTTCTTTGCGCCGCTCCGGTAGTGGCGTTCACCACGGGAATCATCATCCGCAAGGATTTTCAAATTCAGGAAATAGACCTGAAATTTCCGAATCTGCCCAAAGATTTACGTGGATTGCGCCTATTGCAAATTAGTGACATTCACATCGGCGATTATTTCACCCCAACTGACTTGCGGCGGGTCGTGGATGCCTGTAACGGCCTACGCGCCGATTTGGCTTTCGTTACGGGAGATTTAATCACCATCAAATCCGATCCACTCGATCATTGCCTGCTCGAATTAAAGCGCCTACGGGCGGCGTCCGGAATCTGGGGTTGTTTAGGCAATCACGAACAGCACGAAAAGATAGAGGACGTAACTACCCGGAAAGCGCTGCAAGCCGATATTCATTTTCTGCGTCATCAGGCCGTGCGCCTGGGCTTCGGTCAAAGCAAACTCAACTTGGTAGGCGTCGATCATCAGCGCCCCCACATGCCCTACCTGCAACAAGTGGATGAGCTAATTTCTCCGGGCGAGTTCAATCTCTTGCTTTCCCATAATCCTGACGTCTTTCCAGTCGCGGCTCGTCAAGGCTTCCAGCTTACGTTAGCCGGCCACACCCACGGCGGCCAGATCAACATTGCGCTAGCGGGCGAAAATTTGAACATCGCGGATTTAGTAACGCCGTACACAAAAGGGTTTTATAAGCTGCCGGAGTCTTCCCTGTATGTGAATTCCGGTTTAGGAACGATCGGTGTTCCCGTGCGCTTAGGAGCGCCGCCCGAAATCACCGTTATACGCTTGTGCGATTCCTGATATTGAGTGACCTGCACGCCAACTGGCACGCCCTCGAAGCTGTGTTAGCCGATGCCGAAGGCAAATACCAACAGGTCGCCTGCTGTGGCGATTTGGTGGGTTACAATTCCAACCCTGAACGAGTAACGGAATGGGCAGAAGCGAACTGCGGCCTCACCATTCGCGGCAATCACGACAAGGCCGTCGCGGGTATTGAAACGCTCGAATGGTTTAGCGAAGTCGCGCAAATTGCCGCCCGCTGGACCATGCGGCACATGGACGTCACCCATCTGGCTTACCTGCGCGGCTTACCAACTGGCCCCGTAAACAATAAGTATTTTCACATTTGGCACGGCTCATTGGGCGATGAGGATGAATACATCACCAATGCGCGGGACGCTGCACCCGCGTTCGCGTACTTCGATTACCCGTTGGCTTTTTTTGGCCATACTCATCTGCAGGGTGGCTTCTTCTCAAAGCGCGGCCGCGTGGGACTGGTAATGCCTGTCCGCAAGAATGAAACCAACTACACCATCGAACTCAATCCCGACGCGCTCTACATGATCAATCCAGGCTCGGTCGGCCAACCCCGTGATGGCGATCCCCGCGCCGCATATGCAATCTTCGACTCCGATCAAAAGCTGGTCACCCTATTCCGGGTCGCCTATCCGATCGAACGCACGGCCGCCGAAATCAAACAGGCCGGTCTACCCGACGTACTCGCGCTCCGCCTCTTTAAGGGAAAATAATCCTCTTGACGTACGAAGACTTTACTAGTAACCTCTTCGTATATGGCAAGCGGACCACCCAGACCTACTGACGCGGAACTTGAAATCCTCACGGTGTTGTGGACCCTGGGGCCGGCCACCGTTCGCGAAATCCATGACGCTATTAACCGGCGGCGCACCGCGCAATACAGCACGGTCTTGAAATTCCTGCAAATTATGGCGGAAAAAGGCCTGGTGCGCCGCGATGAGCAGCAGCGCGCGCATATCTACGAAGCGGCGCGGCCCCGCGAGTGGACGCAGCGGCAACTCGCGGGAGATTTACTGGAGCGGGCATTCAGCGGATCAGCCAAGGCGCTGTTGATTGGCGCGCTTTCGTCGCGCAAAGCCACAAAACAGGAACTCGCAGACTTGCGTAAGTTGCTGGATGAATACCCAAAGGAGGCGAAATGAATTTTCTGATCAACACTCCCATGGCTGAAGCAATCGGTTGGACGCTTGTTCATTCCCTCTGGGAGGGTGCGCTAATCGCGGCGGCGCTAGCCGCAACGTTGGTCGCTTTCCGGTCGCCGCGCGTTAGCTACGGGGCAGCCTGTCTTGCGCTCCTCGTGACGCTGGGCGCCTTTCTTGTGACTTTGGTTCATGTCATGCCCGATCACGTGCAAGGCTTGCGAGCCGCAAGCGCCAAGGCCTTTCCGGCGTGGAGAGCTGCCACCGATTGGCATAACAATGTCTCGCCGCACAGCGGTCTGGCCGCAGTAATTCCGTGGCTTACGCCATTGTGGTTGGCTGGCGTCTGGATTTTTTGCCTGCGCCACATGGCCGGCTGGATCTCCATTGGCCGTCTGCGCCGCCGCGGCGTGTGCTCCGCACCGGAACACTGGCAAAGCAAGCTGGGTCTTCTACACGACTCCTTACGTCTATCCCGGCCGGTCCTTTTGCTGGAGTCCTGTCTGGCCGAAACACCCATGGTTCTGGGCCATTTCCGTCCAGTGATATTAATGCCCATTGGCGTGCTTGCCGGTTTGCCCACATCCCAGATCGAAGCCATTCTGCTGCATGAGCTCGCGCATATTCGCCGCTGCGACTACTTGGTAAACCTGTGCCAGCGGTTAGTGGAGGGCTTGTTGTTTTACCACCCGGCAGTCTGGTGGATTTCGCGTGTCATCCGTACCGAGCGCGAAAACTGCTGTGACGACGCCGTGGTCGCATGGCGCGGCGATGCCCACGGATACGCCGTGGCCTTGGCCGCGTTGGAACAAAACCGTTGGTCCGGCCCTGAACCCGCCGTGGCCGCTACAGGAGGAAATCTCATGAAACGCATTCATCGCCTGCTATATCCCAAAGGACCGGCGGGAGCTTGGTCCTCACTTATTGCCATCCTCATCCTCATTGCAAGCGCCACCGTGGCAATGGCTGCCTGGCAATCGGAACCGCCCCGTCCCACAGAGCAAGTCGAAAGATCTCCCTTTGCCAAATGGCTCAATGAAGACGCGGTCTACATCATTACGGATCAAGAGCGAACGGCATTCCTGAAACTAACCGCCGATGAAGAAAGGCAGCATTTCATCGAGCAATTCTGGCTCCGCCGCCACCCTACGCCAGGCACTCCTGAAAACGAATATAAAGAAGAACACTACAAACGCATCGCATTCGCCAACAAGCATTTTCAAACGCACTCCGGCAAGCCCGGTTGGCAGACGGATCGCGGACACATGTGGATCGTTTACGGACCACCCGACGAGATTGACTCTCACCAGGCCGGAGACGCGCAGACACCGTTCCCGTTCGAGATGTGGCGCTACAATCACGTCGAAGGAATCGGAGATAACTTAACCGTCACCTTCATAGATCGGAACAAAACGGGCGATTTTGGGTTGGCGCCAGGGAAACCGCTGTAAAGCGAGCTACTCAACTCGCAAGCTACGGCCAAGCACGAACAGCGTGACGTCGTCTAACTTAGGTGCATCGCGCCGGAACAAACTCAGATCCTCCCGGCACGCAGCCAAAACGGCTGACGCACTCAACGGCTGCTGGAAGCCAATCAATTCCCGCAGCCGATTGGCGCCGTATTCCTCGCCCAAGGCGTCGGCCGCCTCCGAAACGCCATCGGAATAGATCACCAAACCCTCGCCAGGCTCAAGCTGCAATTCACTGATGGAAAACTCTTCGCGGCTAAATAGACCAATGGGAAGACCGGCGGCCTCAAGCGCCGTCACCGACTGGCCGCGTATGACAAAAGGAGCGGGATGCCCGGCGTTTGAAATCTCAACACGTCCGTTCGGCAGCGCTCTGCCGCAAACCAAAGTCGCGTACTGGTTCGGCAGAGTGCTTCCAGCGAACACCCGGCTGGCATGCTCCAGCATGCACTTCAGAGATAATTCCACGGCAATCAGCGAACGAAACATGGCATGCAGATGCGCCATCAACATGGAAGCTGCAACGCCCTTTCCGGACACGTCGCCCACCATAAAATACAAACCCGCTTCTCCCGCGTCAATCACGTCGCAGTAGTCACCGCTAACCATGCCCGCTGGCTCATAGTGGTAGCAGATATGCCAGCCGTAACGATCAAGATTCTGGCACGGCAGCAAGCCTTTCTGCACTTGCGCCGCTAGCTGCAAATCCCGTTCCAACGCAGTCCTTTCCTGCCGGCTGAGATGGTCCAGGCAGAATCGGACAAGCGGATCGCTAATCAGCCGGTCGCATTCAATCGTGTCATGGCAGGATTCACAAATGCCGTAGCAGCCGTCGTCAATTCGCGCCAGCGCGCTATCCACTTCGGCGAGGAGAGACTGAAGGCCGTCCGGACCATCATGGTACAGAACCGCATGCTCCAGTTTGTGGCGCCGGTCCAGCAGTTGCTCGCGTATGAATCCGTCAATATTTGTCGCCATTCGGATCTCCTTCTTTGATGCAGTTTTACCGCATTTGCCGCAACCAGTTCCATCCGAATCGTGCAATTATGCCGCTCTACCCTACATATTCGCTCTCAGTCTCTTTCAGGGGAGCGATCTGCACCAACGGATTGCGGCTGGCATCCCCCGCGAAATACGCCCGCAAACGGTTCGCGGCCGCCGCGCCCACCACCTGCTCCAATTCTTCTTTTGACGCTTGGCGAACGCGCTCCAAACTCCCTAAAGTCCGCAACAACTTCTCCACCGTCTTCGGTCCAACCCCTGGGATCTCATACATCTCCGAGGTCAACCGCTGCGCGTTCCGGCGCGTCCGGTGGAACGTCACCGCAAACCGGTGCGCTTCATCGCGAATCGTTTGCACCAAGTGTAGAATCGGTGAGAATTTGTCCAGAATAATGGGCTCATCCTCCTGCCCGTAAACATAAATCCACTCGTCGCGCTTAGCGATGGAAGCTAGCGGCTGGTCTGTAATTCCAAGCTCTTCCAAAGCCTCCGCGGCCGCGTGCAATTGCCCCAGGCCGCCATCCACCAGCACCAGGCCGGGAAATGGTAGCTTCTCTTCTTGCAATTTTGAATACCGCCGCGTGATCACCTCGCGCATCGATGCAAAATCGTCATTCCCCACCACGGTCCTGATGATGAACTTCCGGTAGTCGGATTTCTTCATCTTGCCGTCTTCCCAAACCACCATGCTGGCAACTTTATCGGTCCCTTGAATGTGCGAAATATCAAAACATTCAACACGGCGCGGCGCGTCGGGAAGATTCAAAGCGTCCTGCACCGCTTCCTGAATCGCCTTCGATGAAGGTTTCATCACCCGGAAGCGCTGGCTGAAGCTATGGCTCGCGTTTGTCTCTACCAAGTCGAGTAAAGCCTTTTTGGAACCCCGCTGCGGCGTGGCGATTTCCACCTTGCGGCCTCGGGCTTCCGAAAGAAATTCTTCCAGCTCCTGCCGGTCTTCAATTTCCACCGGTATATGAATCAAGCTGGGAACGTAAAGGTTGTTGAAGTAAATCTGCTTCAGCAGTGCCTCAAAAAACTCTCGAGGCTCGAATTCCTCCTGGTCTTCCCAGAAAAACTCCCGCCGGTCCACAATTTTCCCGTTGCGCAGATGGAATAGATTCACCGCCACCAATGGAGCCTCGGCATGATAGGCCAAAATGTCGCAGTCGTCGCCCTCGGCTGCGGCCATTTTCTGTTTCTGCTCCATCTCGCGCACCGTGCTCATCAGGTTGCGGAGACTGGCGGCTTCCTCGAAACGCATATCTTGCGCGGCTGCATTCATGCGTCTTTCCAGATCCTGCGCCAAATCACGATGCCGCCCGCCGAGAAACAAACGCACATCCTGCGCCGCCGCGCCATACGCCTCGTCGGTTGTCAATCCCGCGCAAGGCCCCAGACAGCGATGAATATGGAACTGCAAGCAAGGGTGCGTATGATGCCTGGAAAAATCAATCTTGCAGGATGGCACCTTAAAATGGCGGTGAATGAAGTGAACTAGCCGATGTGCAAGATTTCCTGGGAAGAAAGGCCCAAAATACTCTGCCCGGTCTTTCAAAATTCGCCGCGTCACATACACCCGCGGATACTTTTCATTCGTCAGCTTGATGTAAGGAAAGGTCTTATCATCGCGCAGCAGGATATTGAAGCGCGGCTTGTACTGCTTGATAAGGTTGTTCTCAAGCGCCAGCGCTTCCTTGTTGTTATCAACTTCAATGAAGTGGATATCCCGCGCCTCGGCAATCAGCCTTCCCGTCTTAGCTTCCGCCAAACGGTCGTCGTTGAAATAGCTTCTGACGCGGCTGCGAAGATTCTTCGCCTTGCCCACGTAGATCACTTTTTCCTGCGCGTCTTTGTAAAGGTAAACGCCCGGCCGGGTAGGAAGCTGCGCTACTTTCTCACGAAGTTCCATTTTCGGCAGCTATAATTCAATTGTGACACGCATGTTTTCATTCATGTTTGCCGCCGCCCTGCTCTTTGTGGCCTCCGTTCCCGGTCAGCCTCAATCCGCCCCAAAGCCCCCAGCCGCGGCCCAGCCTGGCGATCCACCGGAAGAAGACGCCGCCTACGCTCCCAAAACGTACGTCCTCAATCCGATGGAGTCTGACCGCAACATCAAAGTCGGGGACTTCTATTGGCACAAGAACGATTTCCGCGCCGCATTGGGTCGCTACCGCGATGCCACCCGCTACAATCCCAGTTCTCCGGAAGCCTTTTTTAAGGTGGGCGAAGCGGAGCAAAAGTTGAAACATAAGGACGAAGCCAAAGTCGCCTTCCAAAAAGTGATTCAACTGGCGCCCGATTCAAAGCTGGCCAGCGAGGCGAAGAAAAAAATCGGCAAGTCCTGATCTTTTATCTGGGCTTTCGGCGCCCAATCGCTTTACTAAGCGAATTGACACCATGCTCCCAGTCCGGAAAAAGATCCACATATTGAACCGTTCTGGCGATACTCCTGGGCACCTCGCACGCGTCTAAACGAACGGGAATGAAAAATATCTCCTCTTCCGGCACGCGCTTGGCAAGATCCAGTGCATACGCCAGCTCCGATTGAAAATGCCCGCGCTTTGCAATCGAACGCCGCGAGAAACATCCCACGAAAAAATCCGACAGCTCGATGGCCCGCTCAATCGCGCGCGGCCAATTTTGACCGGGTAAAAGCTTCTGCTCATCCATCCAAGGCTCAAGGCCTGCCTGTTGCAATGCCGCGTAGAGCTTCCGAACTTTGGCGGCATCCTCCTTCGCATACGCAAGGAAAATGCGGCGTCGTTCATTAGGTTCAAAAACGACTTCATCATTCGGATCAAGCTGAAAACTGCCTAACCCGTCAATGTCAATAGAGACCCCTTCCCGCAGGCAGCCTTCTATCACCTGAAGCAACCCACGGCCGCGCACCTGCTTCTTCACGGCTTAACCTTCGGCGGCGCGGGCGCTTTGACCTGTTCTTTGCGCTGCGCCACGGGAGGCCGCTTCAGATCTTTGAGTAACCGGTAAACCAATATGTCGACAGAATCGGCGGCCTCTGCCCGTGAGCGGTGCGATTCCCGCGCCAGCCGTTTAGTCAATTCGTCCTTGTTCATTGCCTCCACGTTAGGCACGCGCAAGCGCTTGCCGGCAGGCTTCCGGAACACGGCCATCTCCGCAAGCGATTAAACACATTGCGCTTAGCGCCGGCAAAATATTCTTTGAAAACTTGTGATCAGCTTACTCGCCGCGCAACACTTCCAGCGGGCGCTGATCCAGAATGCGCGCGCTGGCCAACCACCCCGCTGCATTGGCTAGTAACGCTGTCCCCACCATTGTGACCAGCAGCGAAATCCAATCGAACTCGAAGTTCGCTTCAATAAATTTATCCGCCACGATGCGCGTAAACACATTGGCTAACACGCCGCCCACCAGCCCTCCCACCGCACCCAGAATCGAGAACTCCACCGAAAAGATCCCAATGATGCGACCCCTGGTTCCGCCAAGGGTCTTGAGAATCGCCACCTCCCGAATCCGCCGGTAGCGCGTGCCCGCCACGCTCGACGCCAGGATAATAATGCCGGCGAGTACCGCAAACGCAGCCAGAAACCGCACCACTAGCGCCACTTGGTCTACCGCCTCCTGAATCCGCGAAAGCACATCCGCCAGATTCATCACCGTCACCGTAGGGAATTTATCGAAGATCAATTGCTCCACATGTGGAATCTGTGCGGACTCCACATGTACCGCGCCATAATAGACAACCGGCAGCCCTTTCAACGCCGCCTCCGGAAAAACCAAGTCATAACGAACCGGAGCGCGTTCCTTGCGCCGGAACACGGCCACCAGCGGCGCATCCATGGTTCGGCCGGCCACCTGAAAACGCAGCCGGTCGCCCACCTTCAACTTGAAGTCACGCTCTGCCTGCTCGGAAACTGCCAATTGCGTCGTCGCGCTGTCCGGACGCCACCACACACCGTCTTTGATCTCCAGCCCATCCGGAACCCCTTTCGCAGTCGTGATTCTGGCCGTTTGCAATTGATCTTTCCGCTCTTTGCTCAGATTCAACGCGTCAGTGGGTACGCCATTCTTCCCCATCATGCGGGAGACAACGTACCCCGCAAGCTGCACTTTGCCTGAAACACCCGGCTGCGCTTCAATCAGCTTGCTAATCGCCGCGGAGTTGCGCACATCCAACAAGAATAAATTCCCCTCGCGGCCCGGCCCCTCGGTTTGCACTTCACGCAGCACCGTCCGCTGCAGCAGGTACGTGCTCAGCGTAAACATCACGCCCACGCCCAGCGCCATCAGCACCGACCGAGCTTGGCTGCCAGGCCGGTACAGATTCGCAAAGCCATGCCGGAACGAGGGCGGCAGACGCTTGTTCCAAGCTTTCACAATCAGCCGCATGATCTTCAGCAGCAGACTCGCCACGCCCGCCAGCAATACAATGCTTGCGCTCAATCCCGCCATGAAATACAGCCCCATCTTCCAGGACCCGCTCAGCCAAATGGCAATAAAACAAAAACCCACCAAAATCAGCAGCGCGCCGATCCAACTGGGCAGCTTCTCGCGCCAATGCTTGCGGCTATCCGCGGCGGCGTCGCTCATATTGCGCCGGAAGATCAAACTCGGCCGCACCGTCCGAATACTCAGTAGCGGCGGCAATGTAAACAGCAGCGTCGCCAGCACACCCAGGCTCATGCCCTGCAAGCTGAATGACCAATCCCACGGCACCTCCGGCAGCAAATCAAAAATGCGTTTGATCAGCCACGGAAAAGATTTCTGTACCACCGCACCAATCGTTACGCCGATCAATCCACCCGCAATGCCTAGCCACAGCGTCTGAATCAAATAGATCTGCATCACCTGATTCGCCCGCGCACCCACCGCTTTCATCACGGCAATCGTGTCCAACCGCTGCTGCAAATGCGAATACATTGCCATCGCCACGCCCAATGAACCCACAATCAATGCAATCAAACTAATCAGGCTCAGAAACGTGGTGGTGTTGTCAATCGCCTTTCCTACCGCCGGGCTTCCTTCGCGATAGTCACTGAGATACGCGCGGCGAAACACCGCTCGAAGCTCGGGCTTCATGACATCCAGATCGACGCCGGGCTTCAACTTGAAGAGAAAGCGCTGCCCCGCCCTGCTTCCAAACTGAATCAGCCCGGTTCTATCCAGCGCCTCGCGGCTCATCAACACTCGCATGCCTGGCCCAAAGCCGGAGGCAAGCCGGTCAGGCTCGGTTACCAATGTCCCGGCGACGTGAAACTCTTTTCCGCCCAAACGCAGCATGTCGCCCGGCGCAATTTTCAGCCGCATCAACAACTCCGGCGTCACCACCACCGCTGCATCGTCTTTCAGCAGCGCCGCTAACGGCTGCGCGGGCGCCAGCGTCAGCTTGCCGTAGTAAGGGTAGACCGCCGGATCCACCGCCTTCACCGACACCATTTGCGGAATCCGCTCCTGATTGGAAGCGGCCATGGAAACCGTCTCCGTCACGCGCGTCAGAGTTCCGTAGCGCGCGCCGATGTCAGCCACGTGCTTTAGCTGGACGGGCGTTGGGAAATCCCATATCTGCGCCTGCACATCCGCTGCAATCAATTGCTTGGCATTGCGCAGCAGCATGCCGCGGAACGCATAGCCAAATCCCTTCACACCGCTCAAAGCCGCTACGCCGATGGCTACCGCCAGCACCACGAATACGAATTTTCCTGGAGCGGCGCGCAACTCCCGCCATGCCATCTTTGACGCGGTGCCGATGAACACTAAGCGTCCACCCTGTTTACATTCACTTCATCGCTCAACACCTGCCCATCGCGCAGGGTCAAGATGCGGTCCGCATATTCCGCCAGCTTGCGGTCATGCGTCACCAGCACCAGCGTGGTTTTCTCTTCCCGGTTCAACTGCAACAGCAAATCCAAAATATGCTGCCCATTGGCGCTATCCAAATTGCCGGTGGGTTCATCCGCCATCAAAATGGGCGGCTGCGTGATGAATGCCCGCGCCAGCGCCACACGCTGCTGCTCGCCGCCCGAAAGCTGCACCGGATAATGATGCCCGCGATTGCTCAAGCCCACGCGCTCCAATAACTCCCGCGCGCGAATACGCGGTTGTCCGTTCATGCCGCTCAATTCTGCCGGCAGCAAAATATTCTCTTCCGCCGTCAGCGTCGGCACCAGCTGGTAAGACTGAAAAACGAACCCGATCTTGCGCCCGCGCAGCCGCGCCAGTTGGTCTTCGCCCAGATTCGTAATGTCCGCGCCGTCCAGAACAATATTGCCGGACGTAATCGTATCCAGCCCAGCCAGCAACCCCAGCAGGGTGCTTTTACCGCTGCCCGACGCGCCCATTATGGCCAGGAACTGCCCATGCGGAACCGTGAAATTAATGTTGCGCAGAATTTCCACCCGGCTGGGCGGATTCTCAATCGTCTTCCATAAATTGCGTACTTCAATGGCTTCGGGTAAATCGTTAGCGGCAGGCATGTCAAGTTATAGGTGTGGAGAGACGGCGGTCTAATTCAATTGTTGCAGCCTGTTTCATTTGCTGCGTCCTGTTTACCGGCGCATGTGGCCCTAAACAAGTACAACGCGCGGAAACATCTGAAAGTTCCCCGGTTACGGCTAAGCCCGCGCCTCAAACTGCGGACACGCGCCCGGTCATTGTCGCCTTTGGTGACAGCCTCACGGCAGGCGTCTCCGGCAAAAGTTATCCCGAGCACCTGCAAGATCTACTGGATCGCTCAGCTTTCCTTTACCGCGTCGATAATCAGGGCGTCAGCGGTGACACCACGACGGACGGTCTTGCGCGAATCGAAAACGTAGTCGCCGCTCATCCCGCTCTGGTGCTCCTGGAATTCGGCGGGAACGACGGCCTGCGCGGTATTCCGGTCACATCCACGCAGGAAAATCTGGATCAGATGATCTCGTTGCTGCAAGCCGCGAAAATCCCCGTGGTCCTCCTCGGAATCACGCTCCCGCCCAATTACGGCCCGGATTACGTCAAGCCCTTCACCGCAATTTTTCCTACCCTCGCCGCTAAGTACAAAGTGCCCCTCATGCCGTTTCTCGTACTGCATGTTTATCGCGACCCTGCGCTCATGCAGCCTGATGGCATTCATCCGAACGGTCAAGGCAACCAAATCGTCGCCCAGGACGTCTTCACCCTCATCAAACCGCTGCTCACCCCCGCCAAGCGCTAAATGCCGGAAACCGCGATTCGCAAAGAGCTGGGCCTTCGCGACTTAACTCTTTTCAACATCGCCGCTATCATTAGCACGCGCTGGATTGGCGTAGCCGCGCACATCGGACCCGGAACCATCGTCCTGTGGCTGCTCGCCGCCGCGCTTTTCCTGATTCCATGTGCGTTCGTGGTCGCCAATCTTTCCAAACGCTTTCCCGAACAAGGCGGCCTCTACATTTGGACGCGCGAAGCCTTCGGCGAGTGGCACGGTTTCGCTTGCGGCTGGTTTTATTATTGGAACAATCTATTTTGGATCCCGGGCTTATTGATCTCCATGATCGGCATGATCACCTACGCCTTCAGTCCCCGCTTTGCCATGCTAGCCGAAAATCCGGGCTTTATTTTGCCCACTGCCCTGATCCTGTTGGCTGGCATTGTCGCCGTGAACTACATAGGGATGGGCGTCGCGAAATGGGTGGATAACTTCGGCGGCGTCGGCGCTTTCTTGATTGGTGGAATTTTAATTCTCGCTGCCGCCGCGGCGCTAGTTCATCACGCCCCGGCGACCAAATTCAATCTCGCCCCGCAATGGAATCTCGACAAGCTCAATTTCTGGTCACAGCTCGCCATGGGCATGACCGGTCTGGAGTTGAGTCCTATCCTCTCCGGCGAAGTCCGCAACGCGCGCCAGACCATCTTTCGCGCCACTTGGATCAGCGCCATCTTAGTCGCCCTGTTTTACGTCTTCTCGACGAGCGCGATCCTGGTCTTCCTCGCGCCCGCCGCCATTAGCCCCGTCATTGGACTCGCCGAAGCCGGTCAAGCAGCCGCCAACCTGCTCGGCTGGAACTGGGTGCCGCTTGCCATAGCCATCTGCATTCTCTTAAGTGTCGGCGGCCAATTAGGCACGTATGTAGGCGCCTGCGCGCGGCTGCCATTTGTTCTTGGCATCGAGAAAATGCTGCCGCCCGCATTCGCCAAACTGCATCCTCGCTATCGGACGCCTTACATCTCCATCCTCCTGCTAGGAGCAGGCGCGGCACTCTTGCTCATCATCAGCCAGCTCGGCGAAACATTTCGTGGAGCTTATCAGCTCACCGTGGATTTAACCGTCGTTTCGCTATTCATTCCATTCCTCTACATTTTCGCCGCCGCCTGGAAGTTCGGCCAAAAATTGCCCGCTCTGTGCGGCTTCTCCGTTTCCGCCCTCGCGATCGCCTTTTCGTTTCTACCGACCGCCGACATAAAATCGATATGGTGGTTTGAAGCAAAGCTCCTTGGCGGCTGCATCGTTCTCTTCGCCCTGGCGCGCCTCTGCTATCGGCACTACCGTCTGAAGGCAAATTGAGTTATCCACATTCCGTCCAATATCTTTATTCGCTCGGCAACGAAATAAAAGTAGGCATGAAACTCGGCCTGGAGCGGATCCAAACCCTGCTCGATGCATTAGGCAACCCCGAACGCGGCCAGCGCTTCGTGCACGTCGCCGGAACGAACGGCAAGGGTTCCACCAGCGCCATGATCGCGAATGCCTTGCGAGCGGCCGGATTCCGTACCGGCCTCTACACCTCTCCGCATTTGGTAGAGCCAACAGAGCGAATTCAAATAGACGGCCAACCCATCACCAGCGAAGAATTCACCCAGGCCTTCGAAACCGTACATGAGGCGGCGGAACGCCTCTTACGCGAGGAACGCATAGACGCTCATCCCTCGTATTTTGAAACCATCACTGCCATGGCGTTCGTCGTCTTTCAAGAGCGCTGCCAGATCAGCGTCATTGAAGTGGGCTTAGGCGGCCGCCTTGATGCCACGAACGTCATTACTCCGGAGTTGTGTGTCATCACGCCAGTCGCTTATGATCATGAAGCGTTTCTCGGCAATACGCTGCAATCCATCGCAGCGGAGAAGGCAGGTATTTTAAAGCCCGCCGTGCCCGTCGTCCTCGCGCCGCAAACCGCCGAAGCCGAAGCTGTCATCCTGGCCCAAGCCCAAAACCTAAATTGCGAGGTTATCGACTCAGCCTCCATTCCGCTCAGCGGCGTAGAATTCACCGCGCACGGCTGCCGCTTCATCTTTGAAGACGCCTCCTATGCGTGTCCGCTCCCCGGCCGTCATCAATTGGATAACGCCAAAACGGCAGTAGCCGCCTGCCGCCGGTTGGGCTTGGAGATAAGCGCAATTCAATCCGGAATCAGCACCGTTAAGTGGCCCGGCCGCTTGGAATTTATTTCGCATGATCCCGCTTTCGTGCTGGACGGCGCGCATAATCCCGCGGGCGCGGCTGCCCTGGCGGCCTACATTCGCGAGTTCCACGCAGGGCGGCCCGTCTGGCTGGTATACGGAGCCATGCGCGACAAGGCTATTGAAGAAGTAACCACCCAATTATTCCCGCTGGCTGACCGCCTCATTGTCACCTCGCCCAATTTTCCACGCGCGCTCCGGCCGGAGGCGATTCTGTCCGTCACCGGACATCCCAACGCAACCGTCGCCGAAACAATACCGCAGGCCATAGAGATCGCCCGCACCGCGCCGCGCAACGCCGTCGTGTTCTTCACCGGGTCGCTCATCGTAGTAGGAGAAGTACGCGCCGCTCTCGTAGAATAGGTTTGAATGAGTGGGTTTGCATGAGATGGCTGCGAGGTTTATTGGTGGCGGATACGACGATCATCGTGTCCACCATTTTTTTCGGACTTATCAGCTGGTTTGTTTCTTTTTTTGATCCCACTGGACGCAAGCAAGGTTGGTTAGCCCATGTCTGGGCGAAATCCCTCCTCATCGGAAGCGGACTCCGCGTAAAAGTGGAAGGACTCGAATACATCGATCCTTCCGCCAGCTACGTTTATGTCGCAAACCACACCAGTTACATGGATACGCCCGTCATATTGGCGAATCTCTCCTCGCAATTCCGCTTTCTCGCCAAGAGCGGGCTATTTAAAATTCCCTTGCTTGGAACACATCTCGGCCGCGCCGGTCACATCTCCGTTCCCCTCGGAGATCCACGCGCAGCGGTAAAAACCATGCAGCTTGCGGCCGAAGTCATTCAGCAAAAGAAGATTTCGTTATTGATCTTCCCGGAAGGCGGCCGCACTGAAGACGGAGTACTGCAATCGTTCAAAGATGGCGCCGCTTATATCGCCATCCGCGCCGGCGTGCCGCTGGTGCCCATGGTTATCATCGGCGCGCGTGAAGCGCTGCCCTATGGCGCGGGAGTGGTGCTCTCCGCCGACGTCACACTGCGCATTTTAAAGCCGATTGAAACCACAAACTTCACGCCCAAAGACCGCGGAACCGTGACAGATCAACTTCGCGAACTGATCTTGGGTGAACTCAATCCGAAGAGCGCTGCGGCACAACCCGTTTATCCCGGCTCTCGGATGTGAAAGAGGCGTTTGTCGTAATGGACCCACTTGCACCACTCGATCGCTATGCCTTTCGCCTCCGTATGAAGAGGGTTAAACAAATAGTTGGTTGACTCAGGCGAAGGAACAGAGGGTACCGCCAGTAATGCGGAGTCTCGCCTCTTCAACCAAGCATCTCCGTAGGATTTTGTGAGTGTCAGATCTTCTCGCCAACCGCCCGGCAGAATTTCTGGCGGCAGAGCATCCGTCGAGACATTGTCAGCCGCGTTGGCTTTCATCAGTTGGTAGGCGTCTGGAAACAATTTTGGATTGCCTTTGAGATTCGCAAGAACCTCAATGAGCGCCAGGGCAGGATTCTCCGAAAAATAGATGATGCGCTTACCCCGGCTCGCCGTGTGCCAGCGACCGTCCGCTCTTTCCCCGCCTAAGCCCTCCAGATCGCAATGGTTGCTGATCCGCCAGAGCGATCTCATGCATAAACACCCTCATCGATCTGCCAGAGCATGCTCTCAATCAAGCGACCACCGGACTCAGTTTGTAGCATGCTGAGCGGCGTCCGGTCATTGAGGCGGTCATCCGGCGATCGTAGCCACGCGAGAGCCTTTTCGTGACTTCGGAAAACATGTTCTGCGAGCGCGATGATGCGCGCCACCCGCACCAAACGGTCCGTTTCTTCGTGGGAAAGCTGGTCCCCCCGCGTCTTTCTATGCTTCAACGTGCGAGCAGGGATAACGATCTCCGAGACTTCGGAAAATGTAAGCCCTTTCGCTCTGAGGTACGCAATGCTGTCAGTTGGAAGACCCCTCTCCACCATCTGAGCCAAATCGAACTCGGATTTCGGAGAAGCTTCGATGTAAGCCTCGAAATTAAGGTCGGTGATCAACATACAGGCCTATGGACATTATGCCACACAACAATGCGGCAGAATGTCCTGGCCCTCGTACCTAACAGCAGCCCGTCTTCGCCATGCTGATTTCCTCTATCCGCACCAGCGTCGGATAATTTCCCGTATAGCACGCATAGCAAAACTTTCGGTTCTGATCGTCCACCGATTCGCGAAGCGATTCCAGCGACAAATACGCCAGCGAATCCGCTTCAACGAACGCTTCAATCTCCCGGATATTACTGTTCGCGGCAATTAACTCGTGCTTCGAAGGCGTATCCACGCCGTAATAACAAGGCGAAATCGTGGGAGGACACGATATCCGCAAATGCACTTCCTTCGCACCCGCGTTGCGCATCATGCGTACAATCTTCTTACTCGTTGTACCGCGAACAATCGAATCATCCACTAAAATGACGCGCTTGCCCTCAAGCAAATGGCGCACGGGATTCAATTTCAGCTTTACGCCAAAATCCCGAATCGCTTGCGACGGTTCCAAAAATGTCCGGCCCACATAGTGATTACGAATCAATGCCTGCCGGTAAGGTATGCCCGATTCTGAAGCATAACCAATCGCGGCCGAGACGCCAGAATCGGGCACCGGCACCACCACATCTGCTTCTACCGGATGTTCCCGCGCCAGCAGGCGACCCATCCGTTCGCGCGATTGCGCTACCGGCTTGCCAAAAACGATGGAATCCGGACGCGAAAAATAAACATGCTCAAACACGCAATGCGCCGTTTTTTGCGGTGTGGTGTAAAACTCCCGCGTCATGCCTTCCGGCCCGATAATCACCATCTCCCCCGGCTCTACGTCGCCGGTGTATGTGGCATTGATCAAATCAAAAGCACATGTCTCCGACGCGAAAACCGTGGCTACTTTTCCGTCAGGCAACTCCAAACGGCCCATCGCCAGTGGCCGGAAGCCATGCGGATCCCGCGCCACAATGATTCGGTCTTCCGCCAAAAACACTAATGAGAAAGCACCCTCAATCTGTAGCAATGCATCGCGCAGCGCGCCGGCCAGCGTGCGTTCCCGCGAACGCGCCACCAGATGCAAAACAACTTCGGTGTCGCTAGTCGATTGAAAAATCGACCCATCTTCTTCTAGCTCGCGTCTCAGCTCAATGGCATTGGTCAGATTGCCGTTGTGCGCCACCGCCACTTGCCCTTTGCTGCACGTCACTGACAGCGGCTGTGCATTGCGCAAGCTGGTATCGCCCGCTGTCGAGTAGCGCGTGTGCCCAATTGCTAAATCGCCTGGCAGCTGATTCAGAACATCCGGGGTAAATATATCGGCGACATGCCCCATCTTGCGGAAACTATGAATCGTGCGGCCGTCGCTAGACGCCATACCGGCGCTCTCCGGTCCACGATGCTGTAAGGCATACAAGCCTAAGTAGACTAAGTTGCTAGCCTCTGGATGGCCATGGAGTGCAAAAACTCCGCACTCTTCATGCAGCTTATCGAAAGGCGTATCTTCGGAAAAAACGTCCTCTTCGCAATCAGACATGGTTTCGCAATCGGGCATGTTTACACGGAAACTAAATTTTGTTGGGGAAGGTGAAGAAGGCCTTCGAGTGCATTGGCCCAAATATCTTTCAACTCACCGGTTGCAAGATCAACGAGGATTTCGTTCCGGTTACGGATTCTCACTCTCGATTTGAGTGTAGCGCCAATTGTTATCGCTTGGACATTGTTTTTTCGCGCCCCTGTAAAAATCTTCTCAGGATCTGCGGTGGACACCAGAATCCGGGACGGCCCTTCATGGAACAGCAACAACTCCGATGGCAATTCTGAATGAAGCTCAATCTCCGCGCCTATATTTGCAGGTCCGAAAGAGCATTCGGCCAACGCTACTGCCAAGCCGCCTTCGCCCAAGTCGTGTGCGGATTCCACAACTCTTTCGCGCACTAATTCGCGAATGGTCGCCTGCACCCGTTTCTCATAATCCATATCGAGCTTAGGCGGTATACCCCACAAAGAATCTTGAATCGTTTTCGCGTACTGCGTGCCGCCCATCTCCGCAAGCTCAGGAGTTCCCAGGCCACCCAGCAACATCACCGTGGCCCCGGCTCTTTGAAACGGAATGCCGATCGGCAACGCAGTTTCCAGCGTCCCTACAATGCCAACAACCGGCGTCGGAAAAATCGGCGCGCCCAAAGTCTCGTTGTATAGACTGACGTTTCCACCCGTCACCGGCGCCTCAAAGAACCGGCACGCTTCGGCCATGCCTTCAATCGATTCCACGATCTGCGCCATGATCTCCGGCCGCTCCGGATTGCCGAAATTCAAATTGTTGGTCGTGGCAATCGGCAGCGCGCCCACAGTGGAAAGGTTCCGGCAGCATTCGGCCACAATCAGCTTCGTGCCTTCACGCGGATCCAGCGCGCAATACCGGCCATTGCCATCCAGCGACATCGCGATGGACGTGTTCGCCGTCTCTTTAATGCGTACAACCGCCGCTTCTGCTCCCGGTCCCGCCAGCGTATTCGTGCGCACTTGATAGTCGTACTGCTCGTAGATCCAGCGCTTACTGCAAAGGTCCGCCGACCCTAGCAACGCTTTCAGGTCCGCGCCCAAATCCTTACTGTGTACAGGCGGCCCATCCATCGGAGCCGTGCGCAATGGCTTCGTATAAGGCCGGTTGTATTTCGGAGCTTCATCGGCCAGCGCGCGATTTGGAATCTCCGCAAAAACGGTTCCGTGGTTCTTCACGCGGAGCATGCCGTCGCTCGTCACCACGCCGATTTCCGCTGCGTCCAATCCCCACTTCTTGAAAACCGCGAATACTTCGTTCTCACGCCCGCGCTCCGCCACAATCAGCATGCGCTCCTGCGATTCGGAGAGCATCATTTCGTACGGCGTCATTCCCGGCTCGCGCTGCGGCACAAATTTCAGATCGATTTCAACGCCCGTCCCGGCCCGGCTGCCCATCTCGCAAGTGGAGGAAGTCAACCCGGCAGCGCCCATATCCTGGATGCCTACAATCGCGCCGGTCTTCATGGCTTCCAGACACGCTTCCAGCAGCAACTTCTCCATGAACGGATCGCCCACTTGCACGTTAGGCCGCTTCTGCTTAGATTCTTCCGTGAACTCCGCCGACGCCATCGACGCGCCGTGGATGCCGTCGCGCCCAGTCTTCGCTCCCACATAGAGCACCGGATTTCCCACACCGGTGGCTTTGCCATAAAAAATCTCATCATGGCGAAACACGCCCAGCGCAAAAACGTTCACCAGCGGATTGCCGTCATAGCCAGGCTCAAAAACGCACTCGCCGCCCACCGTTGGCACGCCGAAGCAATTCCCGTAATGCGCAATCCCGGAAACCACGCCTTCCAATATCCGGCGATTCCGCGCGCCCGTTTTGGGGTCGTCAAGCCTGCCGAAACGGATGGCATCCATGACCGCAATGGGCCGCGCGCCCATGGTGAAGATATCGCGTAAAATGCCGCCCACGCCAGTCGCCGCGCCCTGAAATGGCTCAATAAAACTCGGATGGTTATGCGATTCGATTTTGAACGCGATTGCCATGCCGTCGCCGATGTCGATGATGCCCGCGTTTTCGCCCGGCCCCTGCAAAACCAGCTTGCTCTCGGTGGGCAGTTTTTTCAAATGAACACGCGAGCTCTTGTAGGAACAGTGCTCGCTCCACATGACCCCGAAAATACCTAACTCAGTTAAGGTAGGTTCGCGGCCCAGCAGGCTCAAAATCTTGTCGTACTCAGCCGGACTGAGTTGATGAAGTCGGATCACTTCAGGAGTGATCGCAGTGGCCGTACTCATGCTTTGTGAACTACCGCTCCCGAATGCACCAGCGATTGCAAAATCGTCAACCCATCCGTGTTGCCCACCAGCGGATCGGCCGCCCGTTCCGGATGCGGCATCATGCCCATCACGTTGCGGCCGGCATTGAGAATACCCGCTATATTCCGCATCGATCCATTTGGATTTTCCACGTAGCGCAGCACCACCCGGTCCTCCGCTTCCAGTTCATCCAGCACCTTCTCGTCAGCCACGTAGCAGCCTTCTCCATGCGCCACCGGAAGACGTAAAACCTGTCCGCGCTTAGCTTGATAGGTAAACGGCGAATCCACTGTTCCTACTTCCAAGGCGATGGTCTTGCACACGAATTTCAAATTCGCGTTCCGGACCAGCGCGCCGGGCAGCAACCCCACTTCGGTCAACACTTGAAATCCGTTGCAGATACCCAACACCGGGCCGCCCGCCTGCGCAAACTTTTTCACCGCGTCCATCACCGGAGCAAATTTGGCAATCGCGCCGCAGCGCAAATAGTCGCCATACGAAAATCCGCCTGGCAGAAGAATCGCGTCTACATCGCCCACTGAAGCCGACTCATGCCAAATGAACTCAGCCTGATGGCCAAGGTTATGCACCATCGCATACCACGCATCGTGGTCGCAATTGCTGCCGGGGAAAACGACAATGCCGGTTTTCACAGCGTCTCTCTCGAACCGGCTAAGCGCCGCTGGCCGCAGGGGCCGCAACCTTCTTCCGGCTGGCGCGTCTCTTCTCAACCGGCGGCTGCCGGTCACTCTTTTTTAACGCGGGAAGAACAATCGATGTGACGAACTTTTTCTCACCGTGCTCATCGAATTTAATGACAATGTAATCATCGTTACAGGAAAGCACTGAGCCGAGTCCGAATTTTCCGTGCTCGACTTGCGATCCTTGCGGGAATGGCGGTTTGTTAGCCATGGGGCGGGCAGAATCCTCTATAGGTCATTGTAACAGCTTGACTTATCCGTTGTCGAATGCCCCCTATTCCGGCCACCCGGCCGGGCTAGCTGGAGCGGCCTGAAATTTTGCTGTAACGCCCGCAAATACTTACATATACTAATTAAAGCGACACATGGAAGAACTGAAAAAGAAGCTGCAAGCAGAGATTGCGGCGCTGGAATATGAACTCCGCAACGAGTTGCCTAAGGAAATTCTGAAGGCCCGTGCGCATGGCGACCTCAGTGAGAATGCCGAGTACCACGCCGCCAAGGAACGGCAAGCCTACGTGAACGCCCGCCTCGGGCAAATGCAGAGCCGGTTGCGCGAGTTCTCCATGATTGACATAACCAAGATCCCGCGTGACCGCGTGGGTCTCGGTTCGCATGTTGAAGTGTTCGATGTCGACAAAGACGAAAAGCACAGCTACGACCTCGTGACCAGCGAGGAAGCAGATGTTTCAAAAGGCAAGATTTCCACCAGTTCGCCCATCGGTAAGGGCTTGCTCGGAAAGCGCGTCGGAGATACTGTCAAAATTCAGATTCCCGGAGGCGTGCGTGAAATGGAGATTCTGAGCCTGCTCACCATGCACGACAACGCTCCCCATCAGTAGCGATTAGGATCTACCCATGACATACACCCGCGCGATCGGTCTCGGAGCCAGCAAGATCCTTCGGCTGATCGTAGATGGCTTGGCGCTTTCAAAGATCAATCCGAACGTACTCACGTTTATCGGACTCGTCATTAACATCGTGGCCGCGACGTTCCTTGCCATCGGCAGCTTCCGCATCGCCGGCGGCGTGATTTTATTCGCAGGCCTTTTCGACATGGTGGACGGCCGCGTCGCCCGCGCGACCAACCAGGTGACGCGCTTCGGCGGCTTCTTCGATTCCGTGCTCGACCGCTACTCCGATCTGGCCTTGCTCATGGGGCTGTTGGTCTATTACGGCACCATTAACCGCCCCTTCTACGTCGTCCTCACCGCGATTGTGATGACGGCGTCGGTCATGATCAGCTACACGCGCAGCCGCGCGGAAAATATCATCCCGGCGTGCAAAGTCGGCTTCCTCGAACGGCCTGAACGCATCGTGCTGCTCATCATCGGCGCATTGTTCGACCGCATGGCTCCCATACTCTGGGTCATTGCCGTGCTAGGCAATCTGACGGTCGTTCACCGCATGATCTTCACCTATCAGGAAGCTCAGCAGCTCGAGGACGCGCAATTGCGAACACGCTCCTCCAACGCCTCAACTTCGCGCTCGGTATAACGGCAGGAATTCGTCGCGGCGGTTCTCTAACCGCCGTTCTCCAGAATCACAATCGCCATCGCCATCGCTGCTGTATGCGTCAACGACAGCGAAATACGCTTGGTCCCCAAGCCTTCAGCCACCTTCAGCGCCACGCCGCTGAGGCGCAGCGCCGGACGCCCCGACGGCTCATTCCTAACCTCAAAATCCAGCCAGGTGACACCACGCCGCCAACCGGTGCCAATGGCCTTCATCCCGGCTTCTTTGGCCGCAAACCGCGCTGCAAATCGTTCCGCCGAATTTGCCTTACTTTGCGCGTAAGCGCGCTCCGCCGGCGTGTAAATACGGTTTAGAAAGCGGTCGCCGAATCGCTCGATACTCTTGGCGATCCGGTCCACCTCTGCTAAGTCTGTGCCAATGCCAAGAACCATAAACTGTCCGAAATGGACTTGGTGCTCCCTGCTTTTGTCTGAAGCAGGCAAGCAAAACGACTTATTCCTGGCTCTTACGGAAGGCAGCCCAACGCTTCTTTTGCGCGATCGCGATTCTCTTTCTGGCCTCGGAGCTGAGAACACGCTTCTTGCGATTGCCCTTGACCGGCGCGGCGCTTTCTTCTTCGTTCGTGCTGCTGGCGGCCTTAGCAGGCCGGCCGGCCCTGCGTCCCAGCAAGGAACGCACCTGGGCGATCTGTTCATCTAATTTGTTCTTTTGGGCTTCTAGCCCCTGCAATGCAGCTTCCAGAATTTCATGATTCGGAACCGCGGAAAACTTTGCCATATATTCTTCCTTAGTAACACACTGTGGATTTTATTGCATCAGTTGCAATTAACTAATCGTCAGAATCGCACATAATAGTTACAGGACCATCGTTTGTAAGATGAACCTGCATGTGCGCCTGGAATACTCCGGTAGCCACCGGCGTCCCAAGTCCCCGGCAAGCTTCAATGAAGTAGCGATACAGTTCCTCGGCCACTTCAGGCCTTGCCGCCTGTGAATAAGACGGCCGGTTTCCCCTCCGCGCATCCGCATACAGAGTAAATTGCGACACAATCAACATCGCTCCCCCAATATCCTGCAAACTCAGGTTCATCTTGCCTTCATTGTCAGGGAAGATACGCAGCCGCGTTATCTTGCCGCCTAACTGCCCGGCGCCTTCCTTGGTGTCGCCATGTTTAAACCCGGCGAACAACACCAATCCTCTGTCGATCTGTCCCGTTACCTGCCCATCAACCGTAACGCTGGCCTCTGAAACACGCTGAACAAGCACCCGCATGACTAGATGACGTCATTTATCGAAAATCGTTCCCTGCCCCAAGAGCCACTGCGGATCGAGCTGTTTCTTCACGTCCTTCATGGCGCCTATTTCCTCGCTCGAATACATCAACTTCAAGAGGCCGGCTTTTAACTTTCCAACGCCGTGCTCGGCCGCGATGGTGCCTCCGAGTGAGAGCACAAACTCGGCAAACTCATCTATAACCTTGCCGCCGCGTTTCGCTTGCTCAGGCGTGGCCGGTAACAGATTCACATGATTATTCGCGTCTCCAACATGACCGAAGATGGTATATTGCCCAGGCATAACTTCCTGGCAGCGCCGCTTGTAAAACTCGTATAACTCACGCTCGTGGCGCAGTGGTACCGCATAGTCAGTACCAAACTTAGGAAACCCGTTGCGCCGTACCGTATCGACTACGGTCACCGGCAGCAAGTGACGAAACTTTCGAATCCGCTCCCGGTCCGCGGCTCCGAAACCGAACCACGATTCCTCCTCGAACGCTTGCTGCCCCTTCAACCTTCGCGTCCACGCTTCTACTTCCTCATCTTCTTCAGAAGTCAAATTCTGCTCCACCAGCAGCGCCGCGCGAGCCTCCGCCGGTATCTCCGGATAGCGCGGGCGTAGTAAATTCAGAGCATGTTCATCCAGAAACTCCAGCAGCCGCAACTCGGGAATCGGACGCCACGCCACCACGGCATCCAATGCCTGTATATCACCCGGAAAGAAAACGACGCCGCTTAGAATGGCCGCCGGCTCGGGGAGTAACTGTAGCTCGGCCTCGGTAACAATTCCCAGCGTCCCTTCACTACCTGCCAGCAAATCCACCCATTCAAGATCCGGGTGTAAACAATATCCCGCTGCGTTCTTCGTGGTCTCGGGCGTACGAACCGGAACGAATGGAAAATCCACCTTGTCGCCGCGTTCAAAACGCTTCGTCTGGCCGTCGAGAAACGTGACTTCCAGCGCCAGTACATGCCGCCGCACCGCCCCGTAATGAAAGCTGCGCGCGCCCCCCGCGTTGGTCGCAATAATTCCGCCCACCGCCGCGGAATCCTCTGTCGGGTTCGGCCCAAAAAACTGTTTACTCTGCGCCGCCGCTTTCTGTAAGTCGCTGAGAATCACCCCCGCGCCGCAGCGCGCCCGCCCGGAGCTGATTTCAATCTTCCGGAACCGCTCCAGCGAGATGATATGGCCGCCGTGCGGCACGCGCGCGCCCGTAAGTCCAGTGCCCGCGCCCGCTATCGTCAACGGAATGCCATGAGCCGCGCTGGCGAGCACAATCTCCCGCACTTCGTCCAGATTCGTGGGTAAGAATACCCGCTCGGCTTCGCCATGGTAGCCGGATGAGTCTTGTAAATATGGGTCGATAGCAACAGATGTGACAGGCACGGATTATCCTCTCTAAATAAGAAACTCCTATTAAATCAGGCTACGCCTTTTCATGCGTGCCGCGAGTGCACGAAGTAAGTATGAGACGAGGTCGATATTCGATCTGAAGTCAAAAAACCAAAGGCGGCGAAACAGGTTTCCCCTGCCCGCCGCCCCGTCTAAATCCGAAACCGCCCAGCCCTTATTTCTTCTTTTTAGGCTTCTTGGTTTCTTTCTTCTGATCCATGCCTTTTGCCATTGCATTGTCCTCCCAGTCTTTAAGATATCGCGGCCTATTCCGTTATGCTGAAATCATGGCAAACGAATACGTGGAACAAAGCAGCGGCGAATTTATGCTCGCCGGTTCGCGTGTGACGTTGGCGTCCATAATCACGGCATGGAAAGAAGGCTTATCGGCGGAATCTATCCGCGACGAGTTCCCCGTCTTGAGCCTAGAGCAGGTTTATGGCGCCATTACCTATTACCTGCGGAATCAAGTTGAGATTGATTCATACCTCGCGGCGCTCGCATCCGATTTCGACCATCGCGCCCGGCAGCAGGCCGCGCTCTATCCGGAAATTACAAGTAGGCTGCGGGCCGCGAAAGAAACGGCGCAACGATAAGCTTGCAACCGCTATTCCTCGCCGACGCAGATCTACGGTATCCCATTATCAGAGGGTTAAACCGCATCGACCCAAGCATAGACTTTCAAACCGCACTGCAGGCGAAACTCGCCGGGCTGCCGGATCGTGAGGTTTTACGCGTCGCCGCAGAGTCGGGAAGAATTGTAGTCTCGCATGACCGGAGAACCATGGCTGCGGCGTTTTACGAATTCATCCGACATCAGGCAAGCCCAGGGCTCGTCCTCGTAAAGCAGGGCTGCCCCGTGCGCCAAGCAATTGATCAATTGCGCCTTTGCTATTACACGCTGAATACGGAGGAGTTCGCCAATCGCATTCAGTACATTCCTTTTTAGTCGGCCGCCACCCTTACGGCCGCTTCATCCACTTCTCATACTCGCGCGTATGCCGTGATTCCAAACTAACTTCCTTACCCGCAATAAACATCTGCTTGATATTCGTCTTAGCCTCCAGCGGGTCGCCGTCCGTCAGGATAAAATCCCCCAACTTCCCCTTCTCAATTGATCCCACCTCGTCCCCCGCGCCCAGAATCTCCGCGCTATTGATCGTCAGGGCTTTCAAAGCCTCCTCCCGCGGTAATCCAAACGCCGCCGCCTGCGCCGCCTCAAACGGCACATTCCGCGCAAACTCCACATCAAACGTCCCGAAACAAATCTTCACGCCCGCCTTGAAAAATTCGTTCGGCAGCGTATACGGCGCATCGTACGGATCGTCTTCATGTTCCGGCAGCGCAAACGTCTTCCCCAGCACAACCGGAATCTGATGTGCCTTCAATAGCGGCCCAGTCCCACCGATCTCACGCGGATTCGCGATCACAATTTTTACCTTTTCCTGATCCGCAAACGCCACCGCGTCCTTAATCGAGCGCTCCGTGGCAGCCCGAACAAACAGCGATTGCTTACCGTCAATCACCGGCAGCATCGCTTCCAGCTTGATGTCCCGTTGAAAATCCGCCGCTCCGGCCGTCTTGGCCTTCTCGTAGCGCCGTGCATCTTCAAAAAACAGGCTTATCTGCCGCAAATGCTCTTTATATTGCTTCTCCTGGTCCTGATACGAACTCTGCGCCCGTGCCGGTGCCTGCCGCCGCCCGCCGCCGCTTTGAATCTGCGGGAATAACATCTCCATCACGGCGCTAGGCCTCACCGCCATCTCTTCCCAAGTCCAGCCGTCCAGATGCATCAACGCGGCCTGCCCGGTAATCACTGACCCGCCGCCCCCGCGCCCGCCGCCGCTTCCCGGCAACGAGATTACACTGGTGATGCCCCCGGCGCGGACCACTTCCACATGCTGGCTTGATGGATTGAAGGCCACCCCTGCCCTCAACTCCGGGTTGAACATCCCCATCTCATCCAAATCCACCGAATCCCGCAACGCTTCAATCTCAGCCAGGCCCACATTAGTGGCCGCATTAATCAAACCCGGATAGAGCTGAAGCCCGCGCCCGTCCACCACCCGCGCCCCGCCCTTTGACGCGATCTTAGCCCCAACCTCGGCAATCTTGCCATTTAACACCAGCACCGAGCCATTCGGAATATCCGGACCCGTCACCGGATGCACCGTCACGTTACGAATTAAAACGGAATTGCCATCCGCCGCCGTCAATATTGCCGCGGCCGCCAATGCCAGGAAAAACGCTTTCATTACAGGCCACCCCCGCTCAGTGCAGTCATCGGAGCCGGAGCCGCCGCGCCCCGGCCGCGGCCGCCTCTACCTTCCGCTGCTTCTTTGTCCCGTAGCGTCTTTTTCTGCTGCTCGAAACCCGGACGCATTTCCAAATCTTTGTCCCGGTCGAAATACTGATGGCCGTCAATCCACACTTTCAGCGGCTTCGAATAGCCTGACAGCGGGTGCTTGTCGAATAACACCAAATCGGCCGACTTACCCACTTCAATCGAACCCACTTTGTCGTCAATACCCAATTGCTTCGCCGGATTGATCGTCACCATCGCCAGCGCTTCTGTTTCGCTCAATCCGCCGTAGCGCATCGTCTTGGCTGCTTCCAGGTTCAAGTGCCGCTGCAACTCATCTGAATCGGAATTCAGCGAAACCACAACGCCTTTGCGCGCCATGATGGCCGCGTTATAAGGCGTCGCATCGTACGCCTCAATCTTGAAGGACCACCAATCGCTGAACGTAGACGCCCCTGCCCCATGCGCCGCTATCTCCTTGGCCACCTTGTAGCCTTCCAGCACATGTTGCAGCGTGCGGATCTTGAATCCCATCTCGTCCGCCGTGCGCAGCAGCATTAGAATTTCGTCAGAGCGGTAGGAGTGCGCATGTACATATCGTTTCCCCTCTAAAACTTCCACCAGCGGTTCCAGCCGCAAATCCTTTCTGGGCGGAATCGGGTGCTCCCCTTTCGCCACGCTGTCGTTATAAGTCTTCCATTCAGCCTGATAAATCTTGGCTTCGGTAAAACTCTGCCTGATCACTTCTTCCACGCCCATGCGCGTCCCTGGATAACGCCGGTTATCCGCTGCTCCGGCATTAAACAATCCCTGCCCCTGCGGCGGATATCCTTGCCGCTTCGGATTTTCGCCCAGCGCGAATTTAATCCCCGGCTTGGCGCCTTCAAACAGCATCTCCGGCGCCGTCTTGCCCCAGCGCAGCTTAATCACCGTCGTCTGGCCACCAATCGCGTTTGCACTGCCGTGTAGCACGTTTGACACCGTCAACCCACCCGCCAGAGCCCTGTAAATATTAATATCCGTCGGGTCCAGAACGTCTTTGATATTCACCATTGACGAATCTGAAACGGTCCCCTCATTCACGCCGCCTTCAACGGCCGTATGCGAATGGCAGTCGATAATACCCGGCATCAAAAACTTGCCGGAAGCATCCACCACCGTAGCGTCGGACGGAGCGCTGACGTTCTTGCCGATCGCGGCAACCTTGCCGTTCTCAATCAGTACATCGCCGTTTTGCACCGTGCCCTTGGTAATCGTCAGCACCGTTGCATTGCGAATCAATACCGTCTCCGCATGACTCAGGCCAGCCGCAGCTATGAGCAACGACATCGAAAAAAGTAGATATCCGCGTCTCATTAGTTCACCTTCCCGCTGTTTCGTCATCGGCAATTTCGCTGCTGGGCACATTGCCCCGCCGGCCGCCGCCCGCGCCATTGGCAGGCCCCTGCTGTATCTCTTTCGACGGAACAAACTTCTTGCCATCGACAAACACATATTCCACCGTGGTCTTGTCGTCGAACGCCTCGCCCTTCGTCACCACCAGATTGGCTATTTTTCCCTTGTCAATACTTCCCACGCGATCCGAAACACCATATATTTCGGCCACATTCAAAGTCAATGCTCGAATCGCATCGGCTCGCGGCAAGCCGCCGTCAACCGCCTTTTTTAAAGCCCGCTTCAATTCGGCGGCGCTATCCACGCCATCCGAATAAAACGCAAACTTCACGCCCGCCTTCGCCAACATCCCCGGAACGGCCGGAGCTTTATCGCGCATCGTCAGGTCCCGGAAACTCGGAACATCCGCGGGATTCGCATCTCTCGGCGCCTCCGGCCATTTCAGGCTGACCAGTAGCGGCACGTTCGCCTTCTTCAATTCGTCCACCCGTAGATACGCCTCATGCAGCCCATACACCAGAAAAGGCATTTTCAACTCCGGCCCAAATGCCAGAATGCGGTCGATCTGCTGCTCTCTATCGGCAGGTAGCAAAACTCGCGGAGACTCCGCCAACCCTTCTAATGCGTGGTCGTATCCCGGACGCTTGACACCCACTGGATGCGCGTTATAAATCTGCTTCGCCTGTTGATATTGGCCCAGATCCAAATACAACTGCCGGACATAAGAGATGTTGCCCATGAGCGAACCCGGGAACCCGCCCCGGCCGCCGCCGCCAAATCCGCCTGAGCGAAATGCCACCGCTTGGCCTAGCGGTTCGAACACCACCATGTCCCGGCCCCGCTCTCCGGCAAAGTCAATCAGCGCGCCTTGTCCTTCGAAAATGCCGCGGTTCGGAAACGTGGCGGCCGAAGTAAAGCCGGCCGCGCGCGCCTGCTCAAGCCGCGTCTCGGTTGGATTCACCAGGTCCGCCGCCCGTTCGTATGAATACGTCTGCGGCCGGTCCTCCGGGCCCCGTGAGCGAGGCTCCGCTGGAGCAGCGGCAGCCCCCGCCGCGCCCGCTCTTGCGTTTGCCGCCGGAGCCGGAATGCCCCAGCTGCTCATACCGTCAATAAAGCCCGGATAAACAGTCAGGCCGCTGCCGTCTATCACCCAGGCGTCGGGCGGAATTTGCACATTCGCCCCCACTTCCTGAATCAAGCCGTCCCGTAGCAGGACAGTCCCTTTGGATAGATCCTGGCCGCTGACTGTCACCACATGTGCGTCTTTAATGGCAACCGCTGAAGGCACTTCCGCACCCATTGGTGCTAACGGGAATAACAATATGAGAAAAGCGTAGTCGGCGTGTTTCATAAGAGGTTTTTTGAATCACAAGCAACGACGAGGTTTTATGTAGTGTGACATAAGTAGGCGCAGGGGCTTGTCTTGCAGTTACTTATGCCGTAAAAAAAGATCTGGCGCCGGTTGCCGCCGGTCCAAAATCGCTTGACAGCCTGCTAACTTCTTGGCCATGAAATCCAAAAAAATCCAGCGGGAGCCAGTTACAGCTCCTCTCTTAAAAGATCTGACTGACCGGCACAAGGCCCCCCTTAAAACGCAACTGCCAGATCCAACCATAGGTTCAAAACCGCTGAAGCAGCCAGACCTTTATCAGGATCCCGGTAACGGCTACAACTCCGGCTTCACCTTCCCACAAGACTAATTCGGCCTCACGCGATTTGCGGCCAGGGGGTAGGGCGACCGCCCTACCCCTCGAAGTAGCCACTCGTTGAGAGCGCCAGGCACAGATTGAAAAACCGGCGATTGCTAAACTAACCCACGGATGCTATTAGCCAGGGAATTTGTCGGCTACCTTTCGCGACAACTTGTAAACAGGTTGACCCCAACCAACTTCGAAGTCTCTAATCCTGTCGTCGCGGCCCCCGCCATTGCACAGATTATTGAAGACGACCTCTCGGTGGAAGACAAGCTGAACGACGAAGCGCGCGAGATGCTCGAACAGTACAGCGATTACATGCGCCAGGAAAACATTTCCTACCAGGACATGTTCCGTAAAATCAAGCGTCAACTGCTGGTGCGTGACAAAATCATGCCCGCTGCCGGACGCGACAGCGGCGATTCGTCCATGAAGCTTTCGCGCGATAAAGTCAACGATTTGGCGCACAAAATTGTGACCGCCATGCGCAAATCACGCGAATTCCGCGTGCGCAAAGATCCCAATGACCTGCGCCTCGCGCTGGTTCGCGAAATGACTGAATTGCTCCAGCTCGAAGACAAGATCGATAAAGCCGCGCGGCAGAAAGTCCGCGGGCAAAAACGCGACATTGCGGAAGGCGGCGAAGAATACGACCTCCTGCACAAGCGCTACTATGCGGAAGAATTGAAGAAACTGGGCATCAGCTTAAACGCTTAACGCGCCAGCCGCAATGCCCTAGGCGATTCCCGCAAATCCTGCGCGTCATAAACGGTAAACTCCTCATTTGTAAATACCGCGCGCACGCCGTCGAGTTGGTTTTTCCGCTGCAGCACATAGTAGTCAATGGGCAGCGTCAATAAGCCTTGCAGGCGCGCTGGCGAAAAGTCCCCTTCCATCGTCGCTCCCCATCGCGACCGCCACTCCACGCCGCTGGCTTCCGAATAATCCACCACCGCGCCGCTAGCCCAATCCGCCCAAACCGCGCGCCGCGATTCGGCCCGAAAGACGCCCGGGTCAATCTTTTTGCCAGCATCCGGGAACAGGAACACGGAACTCCCCCAAGTATCCCGTTCTGCCCAATCCGCCAACTCGCGTATCCGCGCCATTTCAGGCCGCCTCTTTCCACCATGTAAGAGAGCCAATACAAACATCGCAGCCAAGGGAATCAGCAGCGCCGCAAACCGCCAGCGCCGGCCGCGAAACCGCATCAGCAGCCAAGTCAATACTCCTGCCAGCACCGCGCCCGCACCCGCGCCGCGAAACCCGGGTATTGCCAGCAAAAGCACAAACCACCCGAACGCCTCCCACTGCCGCCGGATCAGGATCGCCCGCATGCCCGCCAATCCAAACAGCAGCGCCACCAGCGCAACAGTCAACACCAATGCGTTTGACGGCTGCCATTCTGCAATGACCGCATAGCGCAGGCAATCCAGCAGCACATACGACAACGCTACCGCCGCTAACCCTGCCATACCCACGCCAGCCGCCAGCCAGCGTATCTGCCGGTTCAGTACCGGCCAAATTCGCGCCGCCGCCCAAGCGCCTAACGCCGCAAGGACTAGGTAATACCATAATTGCCCGCCCGCCCAGGTCGACACCCAAACAGACGGGGTTCGAAACTGCTGCAACTCCGCCAGCCGTGGCGATACTTTGGAAAACAGGCTCTGGCCCGCCGCGGCCACGCCCGGCTGTAACTGCGCCAAATTGGCCAGCAGCAAGACAAAAATCAACAGAATCGGCGCCATTGGCCGGATAAGCCTGCGCATTTCACTGTCGAATGGGAAGGCCGCCAGCAGCACCAGCCAGAACGGCGCCGCCAGCACCGGGTCGTAGCAGAGCGCCGCGCCGGCCGCAAAACCACTCAATAGCGGCTTTTCACGGGCAAACAGGCCCATGGCCAGCAGAATCAAACCGGTTGCGAATGCACTGGGCACGGGCTCCGGGTCAATCAGGGAAATGCACGGCCCTGCAAGCGTCGCGCCCAGGTTCACGAACGCCGCCAGCAGCAGCGAAAACAAATCCGTCAATCCGGTGGAGCGCGCCAGCAGAAATAGTCCAATGACGCCGGCTAGGCGAAACAGAAATTGCTGCCCCTGCAAAGTCTGCTGAAAAGTCAGCCGGCCGGCGTCGTGCAGGAATAGCGCCGTCTCATCGTAAACGGTGTAACTAACTATGTCCGGCGTCTGGCTGAGTAAGTCGCGCGAAAGATAACCGGGAGTATTTAACCGCTGCAATACCGGCACATAGACCTGCGTCCCGGATTGCAAGTAGCTGTGCCCTGGAAAGACTTGAAATTCCAGCCATGTCACCGCCAGCAGACCCAACCATAGGAGCGCGGCCCGCGGCATTTATTGCGCCGGAATTTTTTCTAACTGCTGTTTGGCCCAAAGCCGGCCGGGGTTCATTTGAAGAGCTTGCTCCAAAGCTTTTCTCGCCTCCGCGTTGCGGTTCGCTTTTCGCAGTGTGATGCCTTTCCAAAGATAAGCGTCAGAAAGCTTCGGGTCCAGCGCGGCGGCTTTATCGAAATCTTTCAATGCCTCGTCCACGCCTCCGCCCATGGAAGGCGGTAGATAGTAATTACCCACCCCGCGGCTCACATACGCCAGCGCCAGCTTATCATTCAACTGCAAAGCCTTCGTGATCTCATCGCGCGCGCATGGTCCAAATTTCAACGCGCCCATCAACGGATTCGCCGGAATCACTTGCCCACACAACTGACCCATCAAACGATGATACTCGGCATTCCCGCCATTATCGGCCAGGGCCTTTTGCGCTGGCTCCATGCCCGCCTCAGCGTAGGCTTCCGATTTCTTCTTGTCGCGTAGTTCCATGGCGACTTCGGCCGCATAAGAATTCGCCAGCGCCAGCTTGTATTGCGCTTCGGCGGCCTTGGCATCCGCCGCCGCGCCTTTCGATTCGGCAATCACGCGATCTAGCGCCGCTAAATCCTGCCGGTCGCGCGCCGCGCTCAAATCATTCAACCCGGCCGCCGTACCCCACATAACCGCGCAGCAGCCCAACGCAACAAAAAATAGCTTGTTCATCCCGTTTTTAGATGCTGCTGTCCGCATCGCGGCTGCCGTCATTTTAGAAGTGACGGGCGCGCCGCCTCAGAGTTTCGTGAGTTTCTTCTGCACCAGCAGGAAATACGTCGCCAGCGCCACCACCAACACCCCATTCCCCGTCATGATGACTGGGACGGATGTTTGCTTAATCAGGTAACCGCAAATCGCGCTGCCAAGTGGCATCCCTCCGCGAAATGCCACGTTATAAACGCTCATCACCCGCCCGCGCATAGCATCGCTCACATTGCTTTGCACCAGCGACGTATTTAGCGCAAACATGACCATTAACGTGAGTCCGGCGGCGAAAATGAGCACCGCGCTCAGCGGCAAACTTTTCGAAAGGCCGAAAGCCGCGATGAACGCACCCAGCACCAGCATCACCAGCAGCGATTTTTTAGCTTGCCCCCGTGCGGTGGCGCTACCGGCCGCCACGCACAACGCTCCGGTTACTGATCCCGCGCCGGAGAGGCACAAGAATAAGGTAAAGGTATTAGAGCCTCCGTGAAATACATCGCGCGCCATCACCGGCAAAAAAGTAATCAATGGGTAAGAAAGCAAAGTGGCCAGAAATGCCAGCACCACCAGGCTCATCATGCCCTGGCGGTTTCGCAAAAAATCAATGCCTTCCCGCATGCTCTTGATCACCGACTGATGATTCGTAGCGGGAACGAATTTCGGGTTGATCATCAGCAGTGAGGCAATCACCGCCAGATAGGAAACTCCGTTTAAGCTGAAACACCAGAAAGCGCCCAACTTCACCAGCGCCAAACCGCCCAAGGCCGGCCCCACTACGCGCGCCAAATTGAATTGAATGGAGTTCAACGCAATCGCGTTCTGCAAATTTTCCTTACCCACCAGCGTGGGCACCAGCGCCGAATAAGCCGGCCCCCCGAACGATTGCGCCAAGCCTACCGTGAACGAAAGGCACCAGATATGCCAAACCTGCACCACGTGAAACCAGACCAGCCCCGCCAGTAGAAACGCGCAGGTAAGTTGAATAAATTGCGACATCAACAACAAGCTGCGGCGGCTCTTGCGGTCGGCGAATACGCCTCCGAAAAGAGAAAAGAGAAAGATCGGAATCTGGCCGAAAAATGCGTCGAGTCCCAAATAAACAGACGAGTTCGAGAGCTGGTACACCAACCAGCTCTGCGCCAATATCTGCATCCACGTGCCGATGCTGGATACGCAAGCACCGAGCCACATCACCCGGAAATCTGGATACTCAAAAGCCTTAAAGACTCGATTGAACAAGCAATGCTCTTTACAAAACGCGCAAAATGGGCAGGGCCGCCGGATGCGGCGCGGAATCCGTGCCCCCTACGCTTTGTAGCACGCTTACACTTTTTTCCGGCTGGGAAGCATTTTTTGCCTGGCGATCAAGTGAATTAAGTTTCCGTCCGGGTCGCTAAAGAAGACCAGCCGGTTGCCCAGCGTTTCAAACGGTTCACCCGCAAACGTGATGCCTTGCTTTTGCAATTGGGCATAGGCTGCGTCAAAATCGGTCACCGAAATGGCAATATGCCGCATTCCGGGCGTCTTCATGGCGCTATCCAACTTGTCGCCCGCCGAAGGAATAATTTCGATTAAAGCGCCGTTCGCGGCCTCGACAAAATAATTTCCGGCATATTCAAACACCGTCTCAAATTCAAGATTGGAGGAATACCAATCGGCCAACCGCTTTGGATCAGGCGAAGCTATGGCGAAGTGCTCAATGCCAGTAAACATGACCGGGATTGTATCAGGCATAGCTACTGGACCACCTGCAGCCAGGGCTCCAAAACAGGGTCTAAGAAATCTTTGATGCGCAGGTCAATGCCCTGGAAGTGAGTCGGCGTGGTTTCTACTCCCACAACACGCATTCCAGCCGCGCGCCCAGCTTCCACGCCCGTCGGCGAATCCTCAAACACGATGCAGTTCTGGGGTTCCATGCCCAGCCGCTTGGCCGCTTCCAGATAGATATCGGGAAACGGCTTAGGCCGCTCCACTTGCATGCCATTGACCGTGACCGGAAAATACGGACGCAAACCAAGCCGCTCCAGAATAAACTCAATATTCTCCGGCTCGGCGTTGGAGCCGATTGCCATGGGCGCGCCGCGATGCCGCTCCAAAAATTCAATCAAGCCTGGAATCTGTGCGTGGCTTAATTCCTGTTCCAGCAGCATGTCGCGAAATAACTGCTCTTTGTCCGCCCCGTGACGGAAGATGACGTCTTCCGGCAAATCGGCGTCAATCAAATCGCGCACCAACTCAGAATTGCGCTTGCCGTGCATGCGCCGCTCCAAATCTTCTACTGAAATTCCCAGCCGCTGCAGGTACCGCTCCCACGCCAGAACGTGCAGAGGCATTGAGTCAATCAGCACCCCATCCATATCGAAAATCATTGCTATCTGCTGCTTCACGCCGAGAGAATAGCATGCGCTAAAACCGCGAAAGCCAACGAATCCGCGGCGCTACCGCGAAATTCAGTTGCACTAAAACAATCGCCGCGATGCTCACGTATGTATTTACGATGCACAGCGCCGCGCCAATTCCGTAAAGCAACTGCGCCACGATAATGCGCCGCTCAATCGCTTTGCTGATTTCCGGCGTTGTATCATCCCGCAGCAGCTTATTTCGTTTCGCGTGCCACCAACTCAGATAGAGCACGGCACCAAGCATCAGTAAATTGAGCCAGTAAGCAAGCAACGCGGTCCGGAACGTAATAAATTCCGCCAGCAGCCGGGTCGAAAACGGCATGACGGAAACCGCGAGCAGGAACAGGAGATGAATCCACGAAAGCTGCCGGTCACTGCGCTCAAACCGGTTCAATTGCGCCTGCTGGCCCGCCCAAAAGATACTGAGCGTCAGAAAACTCATGAAATACGCAGTGATCTGCGGAGCCATCGCAACCAGTGCATGCAGCAGGTCCTGTTCGGAGTGAATCGTTTCTTTCGCCGGACCGTGCAGGTCCAGCACCAGCAGCGTCATCGCCACCGCAAAGATGCCGTCGCTCAACGCGGCTAAGCGCTCCACGCTTTGCGCGGTAACCCGGTTATAAGTGACCTCCGCCACTGAGCCTCACTTACCCGTACCGTTCAGAGTAACCAGATAATCTACTATCGAACTGACTTGCGCGGCCGGAACGGGAGCGCCATAAGTCTTCATCATCTTAGTCACTTCCGCTTCCCAGGCTTTTCGCGTGAAAGCCGGCTGGGAGGTAACATAGCGGGACGAGTGACAAGTCCGGCATTGCGCCACAAACTCCTTGCGCCCTGGTCCCTCCGGCAATTTCGGTTCAGCTTGCGGCACCACTATGGAATGCGCCTGAGCATCCGCCGCACTAACAACACCTCCCAACAACAACACGCTTAAGCCGGCAATCGCAATTCGTTTTCCCATCCTAAGCCACCGTCACATCGACATGTTCAACTTGCGTGCGCATGTACCCGCTATGATTCCAATGCTTCTCCACTTGTGACTCACCGGCCGCATTGGTAGCGCGCACCAGGAAACGATGCGTCCCGCGCTCAGCCGCCGTCCAATCGAACCGCCAGCGCCGCCAGGAATACTTGCCCAAATCGGCGTCCAATTTGGCGTCCTTCCAGTTTTTTCCGGCATCACTCGAAACCTCAACCCGGCGAATACCCACGCCGCTGTCCATTGCCAAGCCTTCCATTGCATAACTGCCTCCGGTGCGAATCATCTCTCCCGGCTCCGGCCGCACGAAGATGGAATGCAAAGCGCAGCGGTTGATGGGAATTAGATCCGTGGCAAGGGCATCAGGAGTTTCACTCCCCAAGGCATTGTTCGGAATTTTGTAAGCCTTCGTCATCCAGAAGCCATCGAATTTTTCCGGAAGCACTTTAATTTCATTCAGCGCCTTCACCCAATAAGTGGCGTACCAGCCCGGCACAACCAGGCGCAGCGGAAAGCCGTTCAGCATCGGAAGTTCTTTCCCGTTCATTTC
>DASXGT010000015.1:0-4228 GCA_036488895.1 Bryobacteraceae bacterium
CCTGACCGGCCCGGGCCGTATCAATTGGGATATGTCACTCTTCAAAGATTTCGTCATCCGCGAACAGATGCGTTTTCAATTCCGCGCCGAAGCGTTCAATATCTTCAACCATCCGCAATTCGCTCTACCCAATCCGAACATTGGAAATGCTCAGGCGGGACAAATCACCAGCACCGTCGGCAATCCGCGGCAGTTGCAGATGGGACTGCGTTTCCAGTTCTAACGGATTCTGAAAGCTTCTTACGTCGGCCAACCCTCTTCTTCGAAGAAGGGCATGCACGCAAGTTCCGGCCGATCCATTTCCGCTGCAAGCACGGCGGCGCCGATGTCTCCTTTATATAGGCTGTAGGGCAATCCGTCTTCGCCACGATTCAAGATCGCATTGCCGAAGGCTGCCGCCTTCCTGTTCAGTCCGCGCGCCTGCTCCAGCCAACGATGTTCGCCGGTATGTTTGTAAAGATTCAACTGCGCGTAGGCCTGGCCGGCAAAGCCGCAGCAAAGGCCATGGCCGCCGCCACCTCCTTCGAAAGCGTCCGCCGCCGCCCGTTCGGCTAAGTCGAGATAGCGTGCTTCGCCGTACACTCGATGTGCCAGCGTCCATAAATGAGTATGCCCCGCGCTGCCGTTGCACCAACCCGCTAGAGTGACGGAGCGGGACCCCACTTGCATGCCCCACCGCGCCCCGCGCCTGGTCAACTGCGCGCAATCGGCGAGTTGTTCCAAGCGCGTCTCGATGGAGTCAGGAGCCTGCTGGTTGAGAAGTTTCCACCAGCGTAATGGAGCGTAGAGTAATCCGGCCCAGCCGTGCGCCATGCCAAGATAGGAAATCGCCTGGCCTTCCGCAATGGACGGTTCGCGCTCAATCACTTCAAGGACGCTGTTGCAAAGCTCGTTTCCACGATCTACCAGCGCTTGTGGACGCAGCGGCCCACCGGCTTCCAAAAGCAGAGTAAGGGCCAACAGGACGCTTGCGCGGCCGAGGGTCAGGTCGGGGTTGCCGCATTCGCCTTCACTCTGGCGCAGGAACCGGGAGATGGCCAGATCGAGGCTCAACTTATCGCCCCTCGCATTCGCAACCAGCGCCTGAACGGCAGCTACACCGCTTGCTGTGTGATATGGCGATACCCTGCCGACATTCTCCGGCGTAATTTGAATCGCGGAGTTATAGAAGGCGCTTTCTTCCTGCTCGGTAGCGGCTCGTTCCGCCCAGGCATCGGCAAGCGCCAGAAGATGTACATCGTCCCGTACCACCGCTAGCCGGTAGAGAGCGTAGGAAATTCCAGCGGAGCCGTATGTCACGGAAGCAGCTGGCGAGGCGGGGCCTTTATAGCGGAGCTCTCGCTCGGGATCGGAGACCAGATCAAGCACGCGATCCAGCAGCTTTTGCGGCTCGCTTTGCGGCGTCACGTTGTAAGTCTGAACCGAATCCTCTGATAAACCCACCGATGAACACGCGTCATTGAAGGCCGTGGCGAATGCTTGCATATCGGCAAAGCGCTGGGCCGGATTTTTTGCCAGCGCGCGAAATACCACGGCTTCCAGTCGTTGCTCATATTCATCTTCGTGCCGCTCAAATGGCAGGGGCCGCTCTTCGGCGATCTGCCGGAGCATCTCCTCCTTCTCAAACGAAAAGTCTAAATAATGCTTGCCGCGAAGCAAATAGTAGACCAGGGCGCCGAGTGCGTATTGCTCACCTTTGAAGCTGGCCGGCGGTACATCGGTTTTAGCGCGAAGAGATTGTGCGTATTCGGCCTCAAAGAAAAACGCCACGCCCGCGCGATGCGGGGCGTCGGCTGCGGCGTTTTCCATTCGAGATGCACCGAAATCAATAATGCGAACTTCGCCGCTCTCCGATACCAAAACGTTGCGCGCGTGGACGTCGGCGTGAATGATCCCGCGTGCATGCAATTTCGCGTAGGCGTCGAGAATCGTGGCGCACAACCGGCCCAGTTCACGCGCCGCGTCGGGGCCGCCGCGCTCGCGTATCTTTTGCGCCGCAATCTGTGAATCTTCGCCGTCAAACCATTCGAGCAGCAAATAGGGCCGCCCATCTTCCAGGCAATTGTTTTCGAGCAGTGCTGGTGCTGGAAGACCGCTGATCGCCTGGAGAATTCTACTTTCCCGCGCCAGCATCTTTTTCATTGTGGGAAGCGCATTTTTTCGAGCGATTTTGAGCGCGGCGGTCCGTCCATCGGGCGTGCGGACTTGGTAAACTTCGGAATCTTCCAATGCCTGCATGACTCGCTCTACCGTATTCCCCGCGATCAAATCGCCGGCGGCGAACGACGGTTGGATCCTCTCCGCTTGATCGCCCGGTTCCACTAATAATCGCGCTAGCAAACAACTTTCAATTAACGGATACGCTTCTTCCAGGACGTCGGACGGCCGTGTTTTCGCCTCGCGGCTAAAAGCAAGAATGGCATCGACAATCGTCTTGGGCTCCAGGAATTGACGAAGCAGGGCTGCTGCATTGGCGTCGATGACTTTGGAGGGCGTGCGCGACATGGCCCGCGTCAGCGCGAAGTCATTGTCACCGGCGCCCACTTGGCTCCGCACCTGCGGCGGCAATTCGGCAATAGAGACGATTTGAACGTCCTCGGGAAGAACCATCAGTCCTTGCATGTTAGTTCTGCTCCTTTTTGAGCGGTGTCCAGGTATCTGTATCAACGCCCTCAAGACGCAGGCGCTCCGTGGCAAATTGCCACGGCTGTATTTCTGTTTGGCCACTTCGCTTACCGGCGAGCAGCGCTACGGCAAGCCGATTCGTCACCCACAGACGCCAGCTTTGACGCGACAGCCAGACCGGCACGTCGTCCTCAGTGGCGGGATCGCTGCCCCATGAAACTAATGGGCTTCCGAGTTGGGTGGTGAAAGGCACCCCTTGTGCCGGACAGCCTGGCAGCTTGGCCACAATTCGTCCGGCGGCCTCTTCTACTTGCTCGAACTGGCGGAAGTAGGCGACCATTTTGTCCGGGCGCAGCACGCCCGGCAGATCTCTCCCTACTTTGAAAGCGTCAGCATGGGCGGCCTCGGCTGCCGAAACCAACGCCTCAAACGCTTCTCGCAGCGAATTAGGATGCGGGCTCACGTAGAGTTTATATCCTGCAACTCGACCGCCCGGTGGCGGCGATGGGCGTCGCGATTGCCAGGCGATCCAACCATTGTTGTTCGGATCAGGAGGTAACGCCTGCCAACCCTTGAGACCGCCCGCATCTATTCCCAAACATTGGCGCACGGATTCTTCTCCGGGAAATTTTTTCCGCCACGAAGGCGAAATCGCAATGCGGCCATAAGAATACAACCTAGTTGCCAAGAGATTGGCGTCATCTGTCGGCAGCGACTGCGCATACAGCAGCGCTTGCCGCGATAGATGTGCAATTTCATTTTTCGGATCGGACTTTTCGAACGATTCGCAAATATCCGCGAAGGCAAGCGGCCCATGCAGCATTTGTCCGTTACAGTCCATCTGGAGGACACCGTCGAGCACCAGCTCCGCTATGGCTTGGTTGGTTTCCACGGTGGATTCCGGGCTCGTGTCGGAAACAACAAAGGACGGCAGCTTGCTTGTTTCCTGAAGCGCGTGGAAAAGCGCTGCCGTATCGCGGCAGGCGGATTTCAGCGCTAGTTGCACCCCTTCCTTCGGCCGCAATATGCCATAGAAGTTTGGATCGCGCGTTAGCGCTTCAAATAACTCGCGCTGTTCGACCGGTAAACGGCCGAACAGCACGAGTTCGTAATTCGGGTTGGCGCGAAAGGCTCCATCCAGAATAGGCCGGAGCTTCAGTGGCTGGTTGGACACGAAGTTCCGGGTGGCGGCGGTTGCAAGTTGATGATTCATGGATGGGCCTCTCGTCTCGCGAATGGACGCGGTTGTTACTTCGGTTTTTTCTGCAGCTCGGCCTTCCGGGCGCGCAGTTCTTCTTGGGCCTCGCTGAACTTTTTCTCCAGCATTTCAACGTCGGCTAGAGTCTGGGGCTTCAGCGATTCAGCCTCGGCGGCTTCTTGCTTTTCGACAGCGGTGAGCGCTTCCTTCAGTTGCTGCTTCAGACCTCCCAGTACTGGGCCGCTCAATTGGGGAGTGGCCTGGATAATGGGGGTGGTTGGATCCGTAGGTCCCTGCGACGCGAAGCAGGTGATCGTCAGTGAGCCGGCCTGACAGATACTCGGCAGGTGAAAGGTGCAGCCATACTGACACACGGAAAATCCAAGTTGGGAACAACCGAAGTGA
>DASXGT010000130.1:0-4518 GCA_036488895.1 Bryobacteraceae bacterium
ATGTTCGGATTGGGTAGAGCGAATTGCGGATGGTTGAAGATATTGAACGCTTCGGCGCGGAATTGAAAACGCATCTGTTCGCGGATGACGAAATCTTTGAAGAGTGACATATCCCAATTGATACGGCCCGGGCCGGTCAGGATGTCGCGGCCTGCATTGCCGTATGTGTAGAGCGCGGGACTCGAGAACGCCGCGGGGGTGAACCATTGCTGAAGCGTTTTGGGATAAGTAACCGTCCCGGTTACGTTCGGGCGGCTGCCGGTTCCGGTGTTTGTAGTGGAAGTTTGCAGGACCGGAGAAAACGGAAGGCCGCTCTGCACGGTAAGAATGCCATTTGTCTGCCATCCGCCCAAAACCAAATTCGTAATGCCGCCGCGATTCAACAGAGCCTTGCCTTTGCCGAACGGCAGCGCCCAAAGGTAACTCAGTGTTAAGCGATGGCGCATATCGATGATGGAACTAGCGCGCTCGACGCTTATATAGCGAGGGTCCTGAGGCTGAGGGCCGGCCGCGCCTCCGCCGAACTCAAGCGGCACGTCGTCAATCGCATGAGACCATGTGTAGCCGAGTAACACGCTTACACCTTTATTGAAACGCTTGTCGGCGGTAACCTGCATTGCGTAGTAATTACTAAGGCCGTCGGTAGTGAAGTAACTTACGTCGCTTAGATTCGGATCCGCTGAATAGAGGGGACGTCGGCTGTTCAGGGCGGTGGCGCCCGGCACGGCTTGGTTCGCGTTATAGGTGGTATAGAGATGCCGGCCGAGATTGCCGACGGTGGCGACCTTGAGCACCATGCCCGCCGGCGCAAGCTCTTGTTCGAGAGTTAGATTGAACTGCTGTGCGTAGGCGGGGCGAAAGTTGTGGGCAACGCCGAAATTAGCCCCGAAAGGGTTCTGCGCCAGAGAGAAATCAACCGGTTGCAAGGGAGGGAAACCAGCGCTGACCGTTTGGCCGACGAAAATATCGCCGGGAGAAATGCTAAGCGTGGACCCAAAGGGTAGCTGGCGAAAGAGACGCAGGCTTCCCGCTTCACTGCCAGTGGGATTGTAGAAGATTCCAAAGCCGCCGCGCACCACGGTATGCGAATGAGCCTGGTAGGCGAACCCGAAGCGCGGTCCGAAGTTCTTATAGTACGGCTCAACACCCGCGTATTTATCGACTCCTTTTTGACCGGCGATGTCCACTTTCGAGGTGGCGAGGTTGAAGTTCGCCCAACGATTAGCGACCTCGCTGTAAGGGCTATAGTAATCCCAACGCAAACCGAGGTTCAGCGTAAGATTTTTACTCACGCGCCAATCGTCAGCGAAGTAAACTCCAACTTCACTGCCGCGCTCGCCGGGCCAATTGAGAGTGTAATCGTGCGCAATCAAGGTTGGATAGCCAAGCAGAAAACTCGCCAGGCTATCTCCTCCCACGCCTGCGGGCTGCCGCGAATCAGTCAGGGCCGGGGAAAAATTAAAGCGGCCGTTTCCTTGATTCGTTTGATAAATAGTAAGCTGCCGGCGGCGGAAATCGACGCCCCAACGCAGCGTATGCTTTCCTCGCGTAAAAGTCATGTTATCGATGTATTCAAACGTGTTTTCGCGGCGGTAGAGGGGCAGCGAACGCGTTTGACCTATGCCTAGATAACTGGCGGGCGAAAAAATAGGAAGGTTTTGTTCCTGCGGCGTAACGTTCGCGTTGGGAACTCCCAGTTTGTTGCCGAGCTGAGCGCCGGGCTGAAATTGGTCAGCCGTGTAATCGAGGCGGTAACGGTTGAATCCAACGCGAAATTCATTGACAAGCGCCGGCGTAATGATTTTGACGTAGCTCGCGACCGCATGCTGGGCCGGCTGATAAGAAGTCCCGGCAAATGAGGCTTCATCCGATAAATTCACTGGACCGGACAGGCCTGGAAGCGTGGTGGGGGGATAGGTGCTGGGAACTGTGGTTTGAGTGTTCTGGATGGACCAGCGGGCAAAGAAGTTGTCTGAAGGCGTAATTTGATGATCGATACGCGCATCGCCCTGGTTCCATTGCTGGTTTTGTATCAGATTGGCGAGATAATTATTGAAGCGGGCAGGGCTGGTAGGCTGCGGATAAGCCGCGATCATCTTGGCGGAGATCGGGTCCCAGCGGCTGGCGGGAATGCGGTTTCCCGCGAAGGCGCTACGAGTAAAGCCGGCGCCGGCCGCTTTGGTGGTCAGCGGATCGTAGATGGTGGCGGTTTCTCCAAAATCCCCGGTGCGCTCGCGGGCAGTGGGGATATTGCCCAAGGTCAACTGCTGGGAATCACGCCGGTAACCTTCATAATCGACGAAAAAGAAGGTCTTATTTTTTCCGTTGTAAAGCTTGGGCAGCACTACGGGGCCGCCAAAGGAGCCGCCAAACTGGTTGAGTCTAAACGTGGGGAAGGCGGTGCCCACGGGATTGAAGAAGTTGCGGGCGTCCATGGCGGAGTTGCGCAGGAATTCGAAAAGGCTGCCATGGAGTTGATTGGTTCCGGACTTGGTAATGACGTCAACAACCGCGCCGGAATTGCGGCCGACGTCGGCGCTATAAAGGTTAGTCTGAATCTTGAATTCACGCACGGCTTCCACGGCCGGACGCAAGACGATGGAAAGTGTGAGCCGTTCGTTGTCGTCTATGCCATCGTAAAGAAAATTATTGGAGCCTTCACGGTTACCGTTGGAGAAGATTTCTGTCCCGGGACGGCGGTCGTCAGGACGCGTGCCACTCATGATAGTGCCGCTGGCCGAAAAGCCAACTCCATTCACACCAGGGCTCAGCGTGGCAAGCTGGATAAAATTGCGTCCGTTTAAGGGCAACTCATTAACAAGCTGTTGATTGACTACGGTGCCGATGGAGGAAGATTCGGTTTCGAGCAGCGGCGCCTGGCCGGTCACTTCAAGAATCTCAGAAACGTTGCCCACTTGCATGGTCAGATCGAGGCTGGCTTGTTGATTCACCTGCAAGGTCAAGCCACGCTGTTCCAACTTGCGAAAGCCAGGCGCCTCCACGGTGAGAATGTAGTCGCCGGGCGGCAGCAACGTAATTAGGTATCTGCCCGAGCTATCACTGACGGATTCGCGGGCAGAATTTGTGGAGATATTGGTGGCCACGACTTTGGCGCCTGCCACCGCCCCACCAGACGTATCCAGAACAGTGCCGCTGAGCTCGGCGGAAGCGACTTGCGTCCACGACGGCAAGCTAGTCGCCAAAAACAGTACAGTCACAAATAACGTGTTGGGCAGCAAGACTAGAGAGCGCCGCGCAACAGAAACCCACAACAACATGGTCGGTCCCCTTCCCCGGCGAAATACTCATCCCCAGGTTTTGCTCTCTAGTCTATTACTAATGGGATCAGATTACCAGTCCACCACTGAATGATCATCGGCGTCGTAGGATTCCTGGTTGCGCCAGTCGTGACCGATCTTGTCTGCCATGGCGTTTTCATCGAGCTCAATACCCAATCCAGGGCCCGTAGGCAGATCGAGATAGCCATCGCGCACGTGCAGAGGCTGCTTTAGATATCCCTCGCCCAAGGAAACTTGCTCCTGGCACAGGAAATTGGGGATGCTGGCGGAAAGCTGCACGCCGGCGGCAAGTGAGATGGGGCCTAGCGGATTATGCGGCGCAACATCGGCGTAGTAGGCCTCGGCCATGCCCGCGATCAGGCGTACTTCCGTGATGCCGCCGGCATGGCACATGTCAGGCTGTAGAACGGTGGCGGCCTTCTTTTCAAGAACCTCGCGAAATCCCCATTTCGTAAAGACACGCTCGCCGGTGGCGATGGGCAAAAACGTGCCGCGCGCGATGTCCGCCATCACATCGTGATTCTGCGCCTGGCATGGTTCTTCGATGAACATGGGCTGATACGGTTCATAAGCCTTGATCAGCAGCTTAGCGGTGGCGGGGCTGATGGCGCCGTGGAAATCGATGGCGATGTCGACCTCGTCTCCCATGGCTTTACGTAACTCCGCAAAAGTTTCCGCCGCGTAGTGGATTTCGGAAAGCGTTTCAATATAACGGGCAGGCCGCCGTTTAGCAACACCGGTCTTGAATGCGCTAAATCCCTGGGCTTGCAATCGCTTCATCTGCGCGGTAGTGCCGGCGTGCGCGTAAACCCGCACGCGGTCACGAGTCGGACCGCCCAGCAGTTCATAGACGGGAACGCCGAGGGCTTTACCTTTGATATCCCAAAGCGCCTGGTCAATTCCGCTCAGCGCACTAGTAAGGATAGGACCGCCGCGATAGAAAGCGTGACGATAGATTGCCTGCCAGTGCTTGGCGACAGGACGCGGATCTTTGCCAACCAGATACGGCTCGATCTCCTTCACCGCTTCGGCGCATGTAAGAGCCCGGCCTTCCGTAATCGGCTCACCCAAGCCCACGATGCCGGCGTTGGTGTGAATTTTGAGGAAGAGCCAGCGCGGCTTGACCAGGATGGTCTCAAGCTTGGTGATCTTGAGATTGTCTTTCGCGGGGATAGGAGCATTGCGATTCATCTGCTGCTGCGCTTCGGCGGCAGAGGCG
>DASXGT010000133.1:0-28830 GCA_036488895.1 Bryobacteraceae bacterium
GCAACCAGCTTTGCTGTCCTCGCGCTGGCATCCGCTGCAGCCGTCACGCTGGCGGTCTTTTGCATGGGATTGAGCATGGCTCCCGTCTTCCCCACTACCCTTGCACTGGTCGGAGACAACTTCCCGCGAGGCACGGCCACCGCCATGGGGATTGCCATCACCAGCGGCTGGATCGGATTAGCCGTCAGTTCACCGCTCATCGGCGCCGTCGCTTCCATCACCGCCTTGCGGCATGCTCTTCTGCTACTGCCGTGCCTGGCTGTGGCGATGGTGGCCGTTACCTTGGTACTGAGGGTTACTTTGCGCCGTCCTGTAACGCTCTAGCAATTTGATTCACATTGGAATAGACTCATTACTACGTTCTTACTACGTCCGTGACCAGGAGGAATTGAAATGGCTTTTTGTCCGAACTGCGGCTCGCAGGTGGACGGCAGTTTTTGCGCTAACTGTGGCACGCCCATGGGTGCGGGCGCGGCTGCTTCCGGCTCAGCGCCCGGAAGCGGGTTCCAATCGCCGCCGGCTTCGTTGAACGCAGCCGGATTGACTGACAACGTCGCCGGGGCGCTCTGCTACCTGGTCGGCTTCATCACCGGGATCGTCTTTCTGGTGCTCGAACCCTACAAACACAACAAGTTCGTGCGCTTCCACGCGTTTCAATCTATTTTTTTTAGCGTCGCCTGGATCGTGATCAATATTGCCGTTGGCATCCTAAGCATAATGACCCACGGCATTTTTGCGCTACTTCTCCCGCTGGTGTATTTGGCCCTTTTCCTAGCGTGGCTTTACATCATGTATACGGCCTTCAACGGTAAGAAAATCAAATTGCCGGTGATTGGCGACTTGGCTGAAAAACAAACCTAAACCGGACTCGCATCACGCGCGTCTCATACTTGTAATTGTGAGACACTACTGGCCGTTGGCTTTAGCCCTCTGCGTTCTGGCGAAAGCCGACGATATCACTCCGCGCGTTGGACTCATCGAAGTTTACGGAGCGCGGAAAGTTTCAAACGCAAAAATCCGATTAGCGGTCCAAGCCAAGGTGGGCGACAGATTGCCTTCCCGCGAGGATGCCGAGGAGCGTATCGATAAACTCTCCGGTATTCTTGCTTCCCGCGTGGAAGCTGCCTGTTGCTTGAACCGTAGCACCGTTTTATACGTGGGCGTGGAAGAGCGCGACGAGCCGCACCTGGAATTCAACCCAGCGCCTACTGGAGACGTGCACCTGCCGCTTTCCCTGTTTGACGATTACCACGAATTGCTGGACAACGTGGAAGCCAGTATGCGCGGCCACAACGCCGACGAGGATCTAACCAACGGCTATTCGCTGATGGCGGACCCGCAGAGCCGCGAATTGCAGCAATCATTCTTGCCGGAGGTGGAAGCTGACCTGCCTCTGATCGAGCAGGTGATTCGCCAGTCGGCTGACCCCGAACACCGCGCCGCGGCCGCCTACCTGCTGCAATATGGTCCACGCGCGCCTCGCGCCATGAAAACGATGATTGATGCACTGCAATATGCTTTGCGCGATCGTGAAGATTTGGTGCGTGAAAATGCCATACACTCCTTGCATGCCATTCAGGTAGGAGGCAAACTCCACCCCGATCAGGGCGTTCATTTGGAGCCGACTTGGTTTGTCGAGCTTATGAATTCGGTGGTTTGGTCCGACCGTCACAACGCTTCCCTGATCCTGGTCGACCTCACTGAGAGCCGCAATCCAGATACGCTTCAGCTTCTTCGCGACCGCGCGCTTCCTTCCGTTCTGGAAATGGCCCGCTGGCACGATTTGCAGCATGCGCTGCCCGCGTTCATTCTGGCGGGGCGCTTAGCTGGGATGGATGAAAAGGCCATCAAGCAAGCCTGGGTGGGTGAAGATCGCGAATCGGTGCTAAAAGCCGCTCTGAAGCATCAGGGCAAGCATTTTAAGTACGAGAATTAGGCTCGCCTGGGCCGAACGGAAGCGATCAAAACGCAAAAAACTCTGAGAACAATCCCCCGCTCCCACAACTTGCATGAGTGTGCCCGCGTTTTGATCTTCGGTTAGGCAAATAGGAGACTGCGTTGACGCTAGCTATTCAGTTTGGCTAGCGAGGAAAGCCGGATAACCGGTCCGGCTCTCCAATTTGTCCCTAGCCAAGGAGGTGGTTCAATGACCATCTTGGTAAGGTTGAGCTTGTTTCTAATAGGCTCACTCAGCTTCTATTTCCGTAAACGGAAATAGTTGTTTGGGAAACTCCCCGGTTCACGTAGCACCGGGGAGACCCTTACTCTTCTAATGTATCAGAAATTTGACCCGGCTCCGCTTCCGATATTTCCGAAGTAGAATCCATCACTACATGCCCATTATTCAACGCGGGCGGCTCCGGCACGGACGCTTGGTTTTCGCTGAGCGCCAACTCGCAGGTACAACAATCGCTGCAACGGTGGCAACGGTGGCATAAATGATTGCCACACGCGTCCTTCGTGCAATACACGCAAATCATCTGCGACGGATCTCCGCAGATGGAACAAACAAACGTACCGACTTCCATGAATTACTTCCTGGTCCCCTTTACGGCGGGTTCCCTGCTGATGATTGCCCGGCATCGCTGGGCTTCTGCATCGGCCGCTTTAAAGTCCTGTTCCCGGCTAGCGGCTAAATCGCGGATATAGTCGCGAAACCGCTCGCGCGCGCTGAAGTTGCGGGCAATCAGGCCGTTCAATTGATCGGCCGTGGAGCGCTCACCATACTTTGTGACCCCTTCCAACAATGACCGGGTGGTCACCTCCAACGCTTCCAGCCGGAAATACACATCCAGCGCCAAGGGCAGGCTTTCCGTCTTTTGGCCCAGCAGCCGCGACGATGTAATGACATCGCTAAGCTGCTGCTGCGCCATGTGCCACTGCGTGGTGTAGACGCTCGATGCGCCTTTCTGGCTCTCCCATTCCTGCGTTCTCATTTGGCTTAACAGCGGCGTTAACTTCTCATTGTCTTTCAGCAGGTCATCCAGAATCTGCCGAGCGCCCCATGGGCTCGGAACACCCGCGGGAGCAGGCGGGCTTTGCGCCAACGAACTCAATGAAGCAGCTAATGTTAAACACACTAACGGTAACCATTTCGCCCATCTGGGAAAAACGGGAGGCCCGGCAGGGTGGCTTACTAGCTTCACTTCTGTATGTTAGCGCCTGCCTTCCTCCGGCATCAGGTTCGTCACTCCGGGCATCATCCGCTCAGCCACGAACTTATTTTGTTCAATAGGTTCGCCGCTATGAGAATGTCCCGGCGTTACCGCAGTCCAGAGATTGTGCAAAGGCTTGACGGTGTAACGGTAGAGGGAGCCGCGGTCTACGCGCCGGGAAATCTGCTGATCGGGTTGTATCAGAATCGCATCCACGGCCCTTACGATAGTAGGTTCATTGCGCGGCAACAGCTTATGCTGCACCCGGATTTCACCTTCCAGCACATCAATCCGCACGGAATCGTCCTCGTCCACGGTCACGGAGATTACCGCCGGTTGCATGGCGGTTATGACCGCCACGGGCGTAAAAATTCGGAGTTGCGGCTGGCTGGCGGTGGGATGCAATTGAAGGCGCACCCGGCCGCCTACAACATCCAGTAGATCGCCCGCGCTAGCCATATTTTGCCGGAATACGACGCGTGAATTGTTAAGCAGCTCAAAACTGCTGCCACCCTCCACCGCGAAACGCCCGTATCCATCACCGCCAGTGCTGATAACCTGCTGTATCGGCACCTGTTCCCCCGAGCTCACGGCCCAGGGCTGCTGATCGCGAATGCGCGTCACCTGCCCGGTAACCGACGTCGCGTGGGCTTCATTCCGCTGCATCACCAACGGATCTACCGGCGGGTTTTGCGCATAAGCCGGAAACGAAAGGCCTGTCAAAATTCCGCCGATCCACAGCGGGGAGAAAAGGCCCATCAAAAGGTCGAGCCTTTTCCGGCGCATCGACCTTGAGACGAACTCGCCTGGACTTTGGTTTCTCCGGTTAACGCGGATAGGGCTCATCCTGCCGCGGCGGCCGTGTTCCCCGCAAACGTCTGCGAAACCACTGCGCGCGCTTCTTCCTGAATGCGCACCAAATGTTCTTTTCCGAGAAAACTCTCGGCGTAGATTTTATAAACGTCCTCCGTGCCGGAGGGGCGTGCCGCGAACCACCCGTTCTTGGTGACCACCTTTAAGCCGCCTATACTCGCGCCATTGCCGGGCGCGGTGGTCAACATTGCCTCAATCTTTTCGCCCGCCAGCTGTTTGGCATGAATTTGATCCGGCGAGAGCGCTTGCAGAATCGCCTTTTCTTCACGCGTGGCCGGCGCGTCGATACGCTCGTAGACCGGGTTTCCGAACGTTGCCGTCAGCTCGCGGTAGCGCTCGCCCGGATCTCTTCCCAGCTTGGCTGTAATTTCCGCCGCCAACAGCCCCATAATCAGGCCGTCTTTGTCGGTGCTCCAGGGGCCTCCGGTTTTGCGCAAAAATGAAGCTCCGGCGCTCTCTTCGCCGCCGAAGCCGAGCGATCCATCCAGCAGGCCATCCACGAACCACTTGAACCCTACCGGCACTTCCATCAGCCGCTTGCCTAAAGCGCGGGCAACACGATCAATCAGGCTGCTGCTCACCAGCGTTTTGCCGATGGCGGCAGTCGGCTTCCACTGCGGCCGGTTGTTCTGGAACAGGTAGGCAATCGCCACGGTCAGGTAGTGATTGGGATTCATCAACCCCGCCCGCGAGGTTACAATGCCGTGCCGGTCATGATCGGTATCGCAGGCAAACGCGACATCGAAGCGATCCTTCAGCGCAATCAGACCCGCCATGGCGTAAGGCGAAGAACAATCCATGCGAATCTTGCCATCCCAATCCACGGTCATGAAGCGGAACGTGGGGTCCACGCTTTTGTTGACCACCGTCAGCTTCAGGCCGTAGCGTTCCGCAATGCGCGGCCAATATTTCACGCCCGCACCGCCCAATGGATCGACACCCAAATTCAATCCGGCTGCTTTCACCGCCTCCAGATCGATCACCGCACCCAGATCGTTCACGTAATTCGATAAAAAGTCGTAATGCTGGGTGGTCGCGCAGTTTAAAGCGCGCTCGAACGGAATCCGCTGCACCTGCTTTAATCCGGCCGCCAGCAGATCGTTGGCGTGATTCTCAACCCATCTAGTGGCATTGGTATCGGCCGGGCCGCCGTTGGGTGGATTGTATTTGAAGCCGCCGTCGTCAGGAGGGTTGTGCGATGGCGTAATGACGATTCCGTCGGCCAGTCCATCTTTCCGCCCCAAATTATACGTGAGGATTGCATGCGAAAGCGCCGGGGTAGGCGTATAGCCGCCGTCCTGGTCGATCAAGGTAGTAACGCCATTGGCGGCTAGCACTTCCAGCGCGGTGATGAACGCAGGCTCGGAAAGCGCGTGCGTATCCATCGCCAGAAATAGCGGACCGTTAGTATTCTGGCTTCTCCGGTACAGGCAAATGGCCTGAGTAATCGCCAGAATGTGGTTTTCATTGAACCCAGCGGTCAGCGCCGAGCCCCGATGCCCGGATGTTCCGAACGCCACGCGCTGAGCCTTCACCTGCGGATCTGGTTTAAGTGCGTAATAACTCGCAATCAAACGGGGAACGTTGATTAATGAATCCGGGTCTGCGGGTTTACCCGCTCTTGCATCGACTGCCATATTATGCCTCGCTTCTTATCTACCGAAACCTGCCGACCCAATCCCACTTCTTTTTGAAGTCTACCCCGATTATCCGCCGTTCCCTGCATACATGATGCGGACCTCCACAATCACACGCTTTATCCCATTTGCGGAGCCTGAAATCCCAAAATCGTCCGCCCCAGTTTAACCAGGGGCTGGAAGTGCATCTTTTCCATTCGCCTCGCCCTCGTTTTCTTGGCTGGAAAAATGCAGGAAGGCGCCTGGAGGCACGCCATGATGAAGTATGTTCGGGACCGCGTTCAGCACCCCGTCTCCCTGGATTATTTCCAGGAAAGGCTCGCGGCCGGCTGGAAAATCGAGACGATCGAGTGGGGAAAGGACGATGGGGCTGCACCGTTCGAGAGCGCTCCCGGACTGACTGACTCTGGGGATGAAGCGGCTCCCTACGGTTTAGAAGTCGTCTCCGAATCGCTGCAGCTCAAACAGAATCAGCGGGAAATTGCCGTGCTGATGACGATTCTTGAAATGGTCGTCATGGACAAAGGGGCTCCGCTTATAGCGGATGAACTCAATCAACGCGGCTATCGAACCCGGCGCGGCGCACGCTGGACTGCGCCAGCGGTGTTTGACCTTCTGCCTCGCATGATTGAGATGGGGCCGCAGTTGCTGACGAGCGCGGATTGGCAATCCCGGCGCCTCCACCTAAACGCTCAAGTTTGAAGAAGCGTTAGAACGTTTTTTCAAATTCGCGGAAGCGATTTTCCAAATCAACCTGCGCCCGGGCCTTGTCGCTTTCGACCAAAAAGTTGCGGCATCGGGCGGTTTGCGTTCCGGCGGCACAGGCGCTGACTGGCACGCGGAATGCGCCGTCTTTCCAATAGCTGGCGCCGCTGAGAAATGAATATTCAAGACCATTGCGAACGATTTGTTTGACGTCCGCGTAGCTGAGGCGATAAGTCAGAACGGCCCGCTGATATTCGCGCGTCAAGTGCGTCCGCGCGACACCTTCATCGTCGGTGGAGAGCGTTACGGGAACTCCGTATTTGCGGTAGACAGGAAATGGATGATCATTCCCGCTCACGCCCAAAATGACATCGTTGCTGGTGAGATTCACTTCCACGGCTATGTGCTGCCGCTTCATCAGCGCCAGCAAACCCGCGGCATCGTGTTCATACATAATGCTCGTGCCGTGCCCAATGCGTTCCGCGCGGCCCACCTCAATCGCTTCTCGAATATGAAAGCGCAACCCTTCCGGCGGAACCAGTCCCAGTGCTAACTCACCGGCATGCAGTGTCACATGGACTTTGGGATAGAGACGCTTGGCATACTCCAGCATGTGCATGTGGAGTGAATAATCGCGCATGGAGATGAGCCCATCTTCCGGCTGCACCAGGTTGACGCCCACCACACGCGGGTCGGTAGCCGCCAGCATGAAGCCAGCCAACACCTCGGCAAACATTTGCCCTTTAGGAAATTCGCGCAATCCTTGATAGAGGTACCGAACCACCACTTTACAGGGCGGCGAATCCGGGGCCTCTTTGCATCCGAGCGCGGCTTGACGTTCCTGCTCAATCTGGTCCAACTTGGCGCGCAATCCCGAGACCACATCGTCAATTCCGGCCGCACGCAATTTTGTCGCGGTAATCTCAAAATCCTGATCGAAGCCCACGCGCTTGCCCAGGGCGGCGGCGGACCCGCCAGCGAGCGCCATCAATTCCAAGTAAGATTCGTTTTGATCGGCCGCCCGGCGAACTACGTTGGCCACCAGCTTTCCGTTGTCGCTCACCGCCTCGAACTTTGCGAACGTCGCGAAGAAATGATCGTGGGCGGACTCATGTCCCGGCTGGAAATTGCGCATCGATAGGCTATCGACCAGTGAACTGAATAACTGGTTGTCCGCTTCGGCGCGCGCCGCCGGGACTTGATCAGCCGAACAGACGCCGTTACCTGCCGTTAAGCTGCCTTTCACGATGGACATAGTGTGTTCATCGACACACAACGAATCCTCCGCCGCGGATTCGATCAGGTTCTCCGCGTAAATCGCGCCCGCCACGTGATTGTGAAGGTCCGCGCCCTTCGGCATCCTGAGCAGGAACGCGTATAACTCCGGCGGACTATTTCGCAATTGCGCAAAGCGCTGTTCAATGCTGGTTGGACTGCGGCTCTGCGCGCCTAGCGTTGCCGCAAGCAGGAGAAGCGCAGCGCAGTGGAAATGGGATCTAGTGTTATGAATAGGAACATTGTCTCACCCTGAAAGAAGTAGGAACCATGCCGTCCTTTTATAAAGTCTTTGGAATAGTCGTTGGCCTGATCTCAAGCGCTTGGGGCGCTGACTTCCGGCCACCCGCCGTGCCGCTGGTTACGCACGATCCCTACTTCAGCATCTGGTCCATGGCCGATCATCTGACCGACGCTCCCACTAAGCATTGGACGGGCGCGGTGCATTCGCTGTCGAGCTTAGTACGGATTGATGGCGTCTCATACCGCATTATGGGCGTCGAACCTCGTGCAACTCCGGCGTTGCCGCAAACACGTCTGGAAGTGCTCCCCACGCACACCATTTATGAATTTACCGGCGGCGGCATCCGGCTGACGCTTACGTTTCTTACTCCCGCGCTGCCGGACGATTTGGATGTTCTTTCGCGGCCCGCCACGTACCTCACTTGGCGCGCCCAGTCGGTAGATGAAAAAAAACATGAGGTGGCGATTTATTTTGACGCCGGCTCGGAAATTTCAATCAATACACGCGATGAACCCGTGGTCTGGTCGCGCTACCAGCTTGGCGGCGTTCCGGTCTTGCGAATAGGCAGCCAGCAGCAGCCCGTGCTGCAAAAATCCGGCGATGACCTGCGCATTGATTGGGGGTATCTGTATGTCTTTGCTCCCGCGGAGACGGGAACGTCTGAAGTAGCCACCACACGGCCTGAAGCCGTGAAATCGTTTCTGGCTTCAGGACACTTACCCGGCGATGACGATCTGGGAGTAGTGCAGCCTTACGCGCAACCGAACCCGGCGCTCGCGTACGCCTTCGATTTCGGTTCGGTGGCGGCCGCGCCGGTGGACCGGCATCTGGTTTTGGCATACGACGACCAATACTCAATCGATTATTTTCAACGCCGCTTGCGCCCGTATTGGCGCCGCAAAGGTGAGAATGAAGCCGGTTTGGTCACATCGGCGCTGCGCGATTACGCGTCTTTGGAAGAACGCTCCACGCGATTTGACCGAGAGTTAATGGCAGACCTCAGTAAAGCCGGCGGCGAAGATTACGCGCGCCTCTGCGCTTTGGCTTACCGGCAGACGCTCGCCGCTCATAAACTAGTGGCCGACATTGACGGCACCCCTCTCTACTTTTCGAAGGAGAACTTCAGCAATGGATCCATCGATACGGTAGATGTGACTTACCCGAGCTCGCCGTTCTTTCTGTATTTCGCTCCCCGCCTGCTGGAAGCGCAGTTGAAGCCGATTCTGGATTATGCGAATCTGCCGCGCTGGCGCTTTCCTTTCGCGCCGCATGATTTAGGCCGTTATCCGCTTGCCAATGGCCAGCAGTATGGCGGTGGAGAGAAAACGGAAGAAAATCAAATGCCCGTGGAAGAAAGCGGCAACATGCTGCTGATGGTGGCCGGCTTGGCGCAGGTGCAAGGCAATCCGAATTTCGCCGGGCAATATTGGCCGCTGCTGACCAAATGGGCCGAGTATTTAAAGGAGAAGGGCCTCGATCCGGAAAACCAACTCTGTACGGATGATTTCGCCGGCCATCTGGCGCACAATGCGAACCTTTCCATCAAAGCGATTGTGGCGCTGGGCGCCTACAGTAAGCTCGCCGCCGCGTTGGGGCACAACGACGCCGCCCGGCAATACGAACAAACCGCTCGCGATTTCGCCGGCCGCTGGATTCAGCTGGCAAAAGAGGGCGATCACTTCCGGTTGGCTTTTAACAGCGCGAACTCCTGGAGCCAAAAATACAATCTGGTTTGGGATAAGCTGCTCGGGCTGAATCTTTTCCCGCAGTCGGTGGTTGATCGGGAATTAGCGTCGTATGCCGCGCGCCAGAATAAATACGGCCTTCCGCTGGATAACCGCGCCGATTACACTAAGATCGATTGGCTGGCTTGGACCGCTTCGCTCACGGGCACTCCGGCGGGGTTTCAAGCGCTCTTCGAACCAGCCTATCGCTTTGCCACGGAATCGCCAAGCCGCGTTCCCCTGACGGATTGGTATGACACCAAGACGGGTATGCAAAAAGGCTTTCAAGCGCGGTCGGTAGTGGGCGGAATTTTTATTCAGATGCTTTCGCGGCCATTAAAGCCGAAGCAATAACGATTAGCTCTGGTACTTAGCAGAGCTAGTATAATTGCCAAGACTCCTATAAATCAGTTACAACCTAGATGGATTTGCGTCACATGGCGGGAGGTTTATGAAGGGCTTTCGGACATTTATCTTACGTGGGAACGTTGTTGACTTGGCAGTCGGCGTGGTGATTGGCGGCGCCTTCGGAACCGTAGTAACTGCGCTAGTGAAGGACCTGATGACTCCGTTTATCGCCGCTGTCGTCGGGAAACCTGATTTTTCGAACATCGGCTTCAAGATCGGCAGCACTCCTTTTCCCATTGGCGATTTCATCAACGCGGTGGTCGCTTTCCTGCTGATCAGCGCCGCCGTCTATTTCTTTATCGTGCTACCTGTGAACACTTTAATAGCGCGCGCCAAGCGCGGGGAGGTAGCTCCCGATCCTACTACCAAGAAATGCACGGAGTGCTTGAGCGAAATACCCATCGCTGCCCGCAAGTGTGCGTTCTGCACGTCCGTCGTGGCATAGCCGGGCACGTACTTAGCTCAGGTATTTATCTAGGGCGTAGAGAAATACCTGAGTTTGAGCGCACATTGTTTATGCGCAATTGTGTGTTTAACTAAAAGAACGCCCCTGCATGGCCAGTGTTCCAGTAGCCGACCCGCCTCGCGCCGTGTCAAGTAAAATCTCGTGGCAGCATATTGCCTGGTTTGGCGGTTTGCTGATTCTTTGCTACGCACCGATTCTCTACAGAATGGGCTGGCAGTGGGCTACCGATGAGAATATGGGGCACGGTTTCATCGTGCCCATAGTGGCCGGGTTTGTGGCATGGCAAAGACGCGATGCCTTGCTGGCCGCGCCGCGAGTCCCCAGCCTTTGGGGCCTGTTTGTGGTGATTTTTGCCGGACTGCTCTCCATCGCGGCGACGCTTGGGGCTGAACTATTCACCGCCCGCTTATCTTTCGTGATCGGACTGTTCGGCGTGGTTCTCTATTTGGGCGGAACGCGCTGGGCGAAAATTCTGCTTTTCCCCTTCGCGCTGCTGCTTTTCATGATCCCGATTCCGGCCATTATCTATTCACAGCTCACCCTGCACCTGCAATTGCTGGCCAGCCAACTGGGCGAAGCTTTAATCACAATGATGGGGATACCGGTGCTGCGGGCCGGGAATACGCTAGAATTGCCGAGCCAGACGTTGGACATCGCCGAGGCCTGCAGCGGAATCCGGTCGCTACTATCCTTGTTGTTCATGTCCGCGGTTTACGCCTATTTCTTCGACAAGAAAGTTTGGATGCGCTGGGCGCTGCTGGCGGCAACCATTCCTATTGCCATCGCCGCGAACGGCATCCGGGTGGGACTGACGGGTCTGCTTTCGGAGATCAACACAAAGCTCGCGAGCGGAGCCTATCATGAGGCAGAGGGTTATATCGTTTTTATTGTCGCCCTAGCCGCGCTGCTTGCGACGCACTGGGTGCTTAACCTGGCCGCGAGAAAGTTTACGGCGAAGAAAACTGGAGAGGCCTAAAATGAACGTGCTCCGATCAAAGAGCGTGCGGATTTTGAGCGTGGTGTTGTTGGCTCAAGCCGGCGTGTTTTATGGTTTTCAGCGGCGCGAGTTGGTGCCCGCGCGCCAACCACTAGCCAACTTTTCAATCGATCAGACGGGCTGGAAAAATATGCAGGAGATGCAGATTGATCAGGAGAGCCTGGACGTTTTGAAGGCTGACGATATTCTTTCGCGGGTCTACCAAAACCAGAGAACCGGCCAGGTAGCCACCCTGTTTGTCGCTTATTTTGATACGCAGCGCACTGGTAAAGCGCCGCATTCTCCGAAAAATTGCCTGCCGGGCGCGGGCTTCGTTCAGATGCAATCGGGAGTCGCGGATGTCGCCATTCCCGGCGAGCAAACACCCATTGAAGTGAATCGCTATATCGTGGCTCGGGGGCAGAACCAAAGCGTGGTTTTCTACTGGTATCAGTCCCACGCCCGCGTGGTGGCGAGCGAATATAAAGCCAAATTTTTTACGGTAGCCGATGCCATCCGCTACAACCGCAGCGACACGGCTTTAGTACGCGTCGTAGTGGGAGCGGACGACGGTAACACGCAGAAAGCAGTTGCCACGGCGGAAGATTTCGTGCAGAGCTTCTTTGAGCCGCTCAAACATTACCTGCCCGCCTAAGCGGTATTCTTGAAACAGAGGGGAAACTACACCCTCGCGGCTGGCCGCTCGCTAAGTAACGGATACGGCGGCGGTTCAGAAAACAACCCTAACATGATCGAAATTGCGGCCAAGCCCTGGCAGATAATGGTATCGCATGCGGAACATACCTATCCAAGTGAATGCTGCGGCGCCATGTTAGGACAAGTGCAGGGGGAAACGAAGGTTGTTACGGAAGCAGTCCCGCTGGAAAACGCCTTCGGCGGTGAGCGGGGAGACCATTACGAAATTCGCCCAGGAGATCTGCTGGCAGCCGATAAAGCGGCCCGCGCAAAGGGGCTTGATCTGATCGGGATTTTTCACTCTCATCCGGATTGTGATGCCTACTTTTCGGAAACGGATCTAAAGAACTCCTGCCCCTGGTACTCGTTCGTGGTGCTCTCCATTCAAAATGGAAAGTTCAACCATGCCAATAGCTTTTTACCCGATTTGGACCAGACGAAGGCAGAAAGCGAGGAATTGAAATGGCAACAATCTTAATACCCACGGCGCTGCGCCAGTTTACCGGTCAGAACGATTCAGTGGAAGTCCCGGGCACGACTGTGGCCGACGCGCTGAATGCGTTGACGCTGCTCTATCCCAACATCAAGAAAAATCTGTTCACCGATCAAGGCAAGCTGCGCAGCTTTGTGAACGTATATGTCAACGACGAAGACATTCGCTACCTCGACAAAATCGATACCAAACTCGAAGGCAATGAGAAGGTTTCGATTGTGCCCAGCATTGCGGGCGGCTCGGCAGCGTTGGTAGAGGAAACCGCCGCGCCGCTATCGAATGAGGAAATCGCGCGTTACAGCAGGCATCTGATTCTGCCCGAAGTCGGCATGGACGGCCAAGCCAAGCTGAAGAAAGCCAAAGTCGCCATGATCGGCGCGGGTGGCTTGGGCGCGCCGCTGGGCTTATACTTGGCGGCGGCCGGCGTTGGACGTATCGGCGTTGTCGATTTCGATGTGGTGGATGCTTCGAACCTGCAGCGGCAGGTCATCCATGGAACCGCCGATATCGGGCGCAAGAAGCTGGATTCGGCGGCCGACCGCATGCGGGATATCAATCCCAACGTGCGCATCGACAAGTTCGATACCGGATTGACGAGCGAAAATGCGTTGGAGATCCTGCGCGATTACGACGTGGTGGTGGACGGCACCGATAACTTCCCTACCCGCTACCTGGTCAATGACGCTTGCGTCCTGCTGAAAAAACCGAACGTCTACGGGTCCATTTTTCGGTTTGAGGGGCAGGCGACCGTTTTCGCGTACGAGGACGGCCCCTGCTATCGCTGCTTATATTCAGAACCACCGCCGCCCGGATTAGTGCCGAGTTGCGCCGAAGGCGGCGTGTTGGGGATTCTACCCGGCATCATAGGACTCATTCAAGCCACGGAAACGGTGAAGGTGATTCTCGGCATCGGCGAGACATTAAAGGGGCGGCTGTTGCTGTATGATGCTTTGGGCATGCGCTTCCGCGAGTTGAAATTGCGGCGCGATCCGGATTGCCCGGTCTGCGGCGACCACCCCACGATTACGAAGTTAATAGATTATCAGGAGTTTTGCGGAATTCGGCCCATGAGTACACCAACAACAAATACCGGCGTGATTGATCCGGTGGAAGTGAAAGCAAAGCTAGACCGGGGTGACCGGTTTGACTTGATTGACGTGCGTGAACCGCACGAATACCAGATCGCTCGTATTCCCGGGGCGAAATTGATTCCGCTGGGCGAATTGCCGAAACGGCTGAGCGAGCTGGATAAGAATGCCGAGATTGTGGCGCATTGCAAAATGGGCGGCCGCAGCCAGCAAGCGGTGGATTTGATGAAGCAAAACGGCTTCACAAACGTACGCAACATGACCGGCGGCATCACGGCTTGGAGCGATAAGGTAGATCCCTCGGTTCCGAAATATTAATAACATCCCCGGTTACAATGTTCCATGCCTTTTCGTAACCGGGCGATTTTCGTCCTCCTGACCTTACCGTTAGCTTTGGCGCAAGCCAGGGCAGCCCAAGATCCCGCCACGTTACGCGACGATCCGAGCATTAAAGCGGCATTTGCGGCCATCGTGAAAAACGAGCCCGCGATGCTGAATGAAGAAGCACGTATTTGTGAAATCCCCGCGCCACCGTTTCACGAAGAGAAGCGCGGAATTGAGCTCAAGCGCCTGTTTGAGCAACAGGGGCTGACAAACGTCCATATCGATGCAGTCGGCAATGTGATTGGTACGCGTGCGGGTGAAAAGCCGCATCCCAACCTGGTGCTGGCGGCGCATTTGGATACTGTTTTTCCCGAAGGAACAGACGTAAAGGTCACCCGCACCGGCAGCGTGATGAAAGGCCCCGGCATTGGCGACGATTGCCGCGGTCTGGTAGTGGTGTTGGGCACGATCAAGGCGTTAAATGACGCGAAAGTGAAGACTCCGGGTACCATCACGTTTGTGGCGAACGTGGGCGAGGAGGGTCTAGGCGATCTGCGCGGCGTGAAAGAGCTGTTCGGCAATAGCTTAAAAGGTCAGATTGACGCCTTCATTTCAGTGGACGGCCTGGGCACTGGCATTACCAACATTGGCGTGGGAAGCTATCGCTACCGCGTGACTTTTAAGGGACCGGGCGGCCATAGCTACGGTGCTTTCGGGATGGCGAATCCGATTCAGGCCATGGGCCGGGCGATGGCGAAAATCGACGAGTTCCAAGTACCTACCAAGCCCAAAACGACATTCAATGTAGGGCGCGTAGGCGGAGGGACTTCGGTGAACGCGATTCCGTTCGAGGCGTGGATGGAAGTGGATATGCGTTCAGCCGATGTCGATTCGTTGAAGGCGTTGAATGAAAAGTTCAAGAACGCGCTGAATGAAGCCGTAGCGGAGGAAAACAAGCGCTGGAACAACAAAGGCGCGGTTTCGGTTTCCGCCGAATTGGTGGGTCTGCGGCCGGCCGGACAGACCGCCGAGAGTGCGCCTATTGTGCAGACGGCGATGTCCGTTTCGCGGGCATTGGATTTGAACGTGCGGTTGAGCGAGGGATCGACCGATTCGAACGTGCCGATGAACATGAGCATCCCAGCGGTGACGATTGGCGGCGGCGGTTCGGGAAGCGGCGCACATTCACTGAACGAAACCTATGATTCGACGGATTCGTGGAAGGGCACGCAGCGGGCGTTGCTGCTAGCCGTTTCTTTGGTTCAATAAATGATTCAGCGGGCCATAGCCGTGCCCGAGGCCGGGCGCCTGTTCTATGGCCTGTTGTACGAAGCTTTTGGCCCGCTGAATAGAGTTTTCCAGAGAATTCCCCAGGGCTAGGCCGGCCGTAATTGCTGACGATAAGGTGCAGCCGGTGCCGTGCGTGTTGGTGGTTTCGACGCGCACGCCAACGAAGGATTGAGCGGCGCCGGAGGTGACAAGTACGTCGGTCGGCTGGCCCTCACGATGGCCGCCCTTGATTAGGGCAGCCTTGCATCCGAGATCGCACAACGCCTGCCCTGCGGTCAGCATGTCCTGTTCAGTCTGGATCTTTCTGCCGGTCAGCGCTTCGGCCTCTGGAATATTCGGCATCACCAGATAAGCCAACGGCAAAAGCTTGCGCTTCATTGCCTCTTCGGCTGCGGGCGACAATAGCCGCGCGCCATGCTTGCTGATCATGACCGGGTCCACGATAAGCGGAAAAGTAAACGATTTGGCCAGTTCCGCGACAGCTTCTACGATTTCGACGCTACCAAGCGCTCCGGTTTTGGCGGCGGTGGGTGGGATATCAGAAACGACGGCTTCGATTTGTTGCGCGACCAAACTGGCGGGCAAAGTTTCCACCCGCGAAACTCGCTGCGTGTTTTGCACAGTGATGAGAGTGACCACCGCTTCACCGTAGACGCCAAAGGCTTGGAACGTTTTGAGATCGGCTTGCAGACCGGCCCCGCCGCTCGGGTCGGAGCCGGCGATCGTAAGAGCTACCGCCAACATGTTCCAACGGTAGCTTATTGGAAGGTTTCGGTAACGGTCGTCTGGCCGGCTGAATTGCTGAGGGTGACGGCTACCGAACCGACTTTAGTGACATCGCTGGTATCCGGGAAAGTTGCTTGTAGTGCAAACGCGCCCCCGTATTGATTGTTGGTGAAGAAATACTGGTGGAACTGGCTGGAAGCGTTGTACTGAATAGGCGGCTGGATCAAGTTTCCGGAAATATCATAAAAGGCAAACGCGAGTTGCCCAGCGCTGTAAGTGTTGTCGTAACCGTTCACGGTCACGACGAGATTGGGAGTTTGCCGCGCGGCCGTGCCGGACGTGATCTGCACGGCGGCAGCCGGAATGGTGAACGATTGCGTGTAGGGCGTGGTGTTGACGAAGTTTTTTGCAGTGAAGACGATAGTACCCGCAGTGGTTCCGGTCTGAAAAGTAAAAGCCGGAGTGGCTTGTGAACCGGGAGCAAAAGTGACCGACTCGTTGCGGCCGCTGGGCGTAGTAAAGGCGACGGCCGGATCATCAGTGACATTTGCCACCGCGGACGTGAACGACACATTTAAAGCGCCAATCGCATTGATGGTCGTTGGAGCCGCCAGGTTCAGTGTAATGCTCGCCTGCTGTTGGCTGGTGAGGGGGTTGGGCGTGACTTTAAACGAGAGTGCCGGAAACGGCGACGCCACGCTTTGGCCGCTGAGAAGAAACTGCCTGCTCCCAATCGAAAGCGTCCCCGTGAAAGTTCCCGCCGATGCGGCGGCAAACGTGAGGTTGAACGTGATGGATTGGCCGGGCGCGATGCTGGCCGGGATCGTGGGTGCGCCTGAAATTCCGAAGCCGGCGCCAGTAACAGTCAAGCTGGGTAGAGTGACCGCGTTAAACGAGGTGGTGGGATTGGTGACCGTGAAAACCAAAGTGGAACTGGCGCCGGTGCCCGGCACCAACTGGCCGAATGAAATGGGCGTGGCGGCCTGTGGAAGCGTACGTATGCCACTGGAATTTACATAGAAAATCTGTAGAACGTCAATATCCGCGACGACCACTCCGACACCTGCCAGCGAGTATGAGTTTGTACCTACATCCAAGTAAGTGTCAGACACCAGTCCTGTTTGTCCGGGCGCGAATGTGACCACAAAACTAGCGGACGCGTTTGGCGCCAACGAAGTTGGAATCGCCGTAGTATTGAGAGCAAAAGCTGGAGTGCCGAATTGCTGTACTCTCAGCGCAACAGCGGGGGGCGTTACGGTAACAGCGCTTTGATTAGTCAGCGTAAAAGTAATAGAGGAAGTGGCGCTGGTGGCGACGTTTCCAAAAGAGATGGTACTGCCCGCCTGAGGCACGACCGGACCTGACCCATCGGCGTTGGGGTAACTGAGCACGAACGCCGCTGCGGTCGCCATTCCAGTGAGAGTACTTACAGTGTTTATAAAGCTCGGGCAGGGGATGGTGGGATCGGTGAAACTGCAGTTGGGCTGCTGCACCTGATACGCAACTTGCAAATAACCGGTGATTAGCCCAGTGACGATGGGCACAAAGTTGACGGTGAAAATGACTGATCCACCTGGGGCAATGGTCTGGCTCTGATAGAGCCCCGTCAAGGAAAAATTCGGATTCAAAACCGCCGAACTGGTGTCGTTGCTTACGTAGGCGATGGATAAGAGGATGGTATTTCCCGATGTGTTTATGCCTTTCAGAACCAAGGGGCTGCCGCTGCCTTGCGCAGTACTGTTGAGTTGATAGATCGAAGGAAAGGGTGTATCAGCCGTTTGCCCGGTGGTGTCATGCACATAGAAAGTAAGCGCGGGCGGCGTTTGAGCGTAGGCGCCGGCGACAAGTAAGAGAGAGAGCAGAAGCGATTTCATTGGGCGGCCTCCGTTTTTGATTCACCGGGTGGGACGGGTAGCGCCGATAGGCTTAGATCCTTGCTGTTCAGGAAAAGCGCCCAGTGCTGTCCGGTGCTGGCCGAGGAAATATGCAGCCAGTCCGTGGACATGCGTTCTATGCTGAGATCGCCTTCAGGCAACGGATTTTGCGCCAGAGTGATCGTCCGGCGTTCGCCGCTGACGGACTCCACAACCAGCCCCTGTTTTTCTTCGGAAAGGACGAACGAGCATTGGACAAAGGCGTGCCCGTGCGCAGACGGAAGAAGATCCGCACTCAGTACTTCGCCCGTCTCCACCGAAACCGTTACGGCAGAAACAGTGGCGTCTCCGTGGGTCACTAGCAACTTGGCCATCCGAGGCGAGTTGAGCTGAACATAGGTCACTTCGCCTGCGAAGGCAGAATCATTCACTTCTTGCAGGATGAACGCCTTGCCGTTCCAATGCAGCAACGCGTGCTTTGCGGGCAACCACGCGACGGCGGTTGCGAGCGGGCCATCGATATTGAGAATCGGCGCTGCTTCACCGGAAGCATAATCGGCCAGCGATGCGCCATCAGGCCCAGTCAATGTGACGGTCCCGCTTTGCGAGAGGAGGCCGCCCGCATCAGAGAAGCTGACGGCGGCGGCCGAAGTCCAGGGCGTTTTTGCCACCAGGAAATTGGCCGGTATTCCGCGAACGGCGAACACGTGTCCGGCAAAGCGCGCGGAGCCCACGTTCGGCGCGCCCACTTGGGCAGGCAGCAAAACGCAACAGGCGAAGAAGACAAGATAACGTTTCATAGCAGGTTATTAATGAGAACCACCTACGCTCACGGTGGGGGCTCCGATGGGAGGATTCGCAGTGGCTGCAGTGGCTGGCGTGGAGCCTTTACCCTTCATCGCCAACGCGGCGCCAACGCCCGCGCCGACGCCAATGAGAGCCAAAATCAGCCACTTCTTGTTGCTGTGAGGATGAACGTCAGGCGTGTTTGTAATAGAAACAGCAGGCTCAGGTTTTACAACAGGCGCGGGCGCCGCACCGGACTTGGTAATGTTTGCTGGCTTAGAAACGGCCGCGTCAGGAATAGCCGGGTGAAAAGCCGGCGCGTCAGGAGCCGCCGGATTCGCGACAGCCGGACTGGGGAGAATCGGATTGGGAACGGAAACAATCACTAGTTGCGGCGCGGAAATGGGAAGAGCGCCGGGAACGCGAGGATTTGGGGCCGACTGAAGGATTTCCTCCACTAACAAACCGGCATGCAGCGGGCCTTTCGCGGCAGTAATGCGCACATTGGCCGACCCGGGCGTAGCGCCCCAGCGGAGAGCGGGAGAGTAAGCTTGGCCAGTTGCATCAGTGTAAGCAACGGCGGCGTGCGAGCCATCGGCAAATGTCCCGGTCACTCCTTCATCGGGCAAGCGGAAATAGACGGCGGCATCCAGAACGGGAGCGCCTTTTGCATCGGTTACTTCCACCAGGAAGCCCGATGCGGCTGGAGAATTCACTACCGCCGTCGTTGCGCTCTTCAGGAGCAGGCGCAACGCGGGATTCGCCGGCTCAGGCGCGGGCAGTTGCGCTTGCAGCGGCAAAACAATCAAAAGCGGAATCAGAAACAGGGACAGGAACCGGGAAAGAAGTTTCATGCGCCTCACACGAGCAAACGTGCACGGCGCTCCGATTAAACGAGCTGGATCAGAACCACCGTGACATTGTCAGGGCCGCCGTTGTTCTTGGCGGCTTCAACAAGATAGTGTGCCTTGGCGGGAAGAGTTTTCTCCGAATTAAGAGTTTCTTGCAAGATTTTTTCTGAAAGTACGCCATGGAGGCCGTCAGAACACAGAAGTATCTGGTCGCCAGGGGCTACTTGCGCGACTGCGGAGAACACGCGGAGGTTGTCCGTGCTGCCGACGGCCATGGTCAGGACGTGGCGCATAGGATGTTTCTTAAGTACGTCATCTGCCAACCCGAGGCGAGCGCCCACTTCCGCCACCCAGGTTTGATCTTGAGTCAGCAGTTCCAGTTTGCCTTGCGAAAAAATGTAGGCGCGGCTATCGCCGACGCTGCTGATGTGAACGCTACCTCCACCGGCATCTTGCACGGCTACCAAGGTGGTGCCCATGCCTTCCAGATTCGGGTCAGTCAATGCGGCTTTGCGAACCGCGCAGTTTGTTTCGAGAAAGCCAGGCTCCAGAAAACCAGGCTCCGGGACGCCGGCGTGGGCGCTAGCACCGTTGCTCCGGGGATGCTTCAGCAGATATTGATACAGAGTCTCAACGCTGAGACGCGAGGCGAATTCGCCGGCGTTAGCGCCGCCCATTCCATCGGCAAGTATAAAGATGCCTGACTCGCTATCGCTAATGAAGTAGTCTTCATTGTTGGGGCGCACGCAGCCCGGATCGGAAAGGCCAAAACCCTCAAGCATAAAAGACACTCAGATTAGACGTTTACGGGAACTGTTCATTTCACTGTCCATTTTTGGGCTGCAGGACGGCCTTAAGCTGGCGGAAAGCCGTGGTGTCGAGGTTCAGCTTTAGGCGTGCGGGCGCTAACGGTTTCGCGTTTGGCGGAGTGGGTGCACGGGCTGTCGCTTGGCTCAACAGACGGGAAATTTCAGCATCGTCCGGCAGATGAGAGTTGGCGTTTTGCAGCTGTTTGGCCGCTTCGTCAAAGGAGTTCGAGCGCAGAAGAGCCGCGCCCAGGTTGAATTGATAAACGGGGTCATTCGGGTCGCCAGTGAGCGCGCGGCGGTAATCGTCCAAGGCGGCGGGCTGATTCAACTGGTCTTCAGATGCGCCCAGATTGTTATACACCTCATTGAGCGGGATGATTTTAGCGACGTCGCGAAAGTAGTTTCCAGCAGCGTTGTAATCCGCCGCGCTATACGCGCTGAGTCCCATTTGAAAGCGGGCATCGGGGTAGCGGATGTCATTTTCCGGGACGCGCAGAAGCCATTTGATGGCCAGGCGATACGCTTTCTGCTGGACATACAGCTTGCCTAGCTCATAAGCGGGCGCGATGAAGCGGGGATCTAAATTAGCGGCTTGCAGGAACCACTTCTGCTGCTGTTCCTTACTGGACGAGAGCAGACCGCGAATGTAGCTTTCCTCGGCGTCCAGGCGTGTCAACTTCTGAGGCGCCAGAAATTTATCGAGACTGATGTCCACGCCGGGCTGCAGGTATTTCAGCGCTTCCCAAGCCAGGTGTTCTTCCAGGCGGGCCAGGTCAGAAAGTTTACCCGCTTCGGTTATATCCGGCCCGTCTTTCAGTTTTCTCAGATCGATAAACCGCATGGTGACGTTAACGGAACTATCCTGGAGCCGTGAACTGGCGGGAGACAATTTTACTTCGTATGTGCCGTAGACAACGTGATCGGCATCCAGAGTACGACCGAGACGAATTAGCGTGGCTTTAGTGAAAACGGCATCGGGACGAAGGGCTAGCCTGTTCATGCCTTCCGCGCTGGCGTTGCGATCAGGGACGATTTGATCGGATTGGTTGAATTCGGAGCGCAGCGTCTCAGCGACGCTTTCGCCTACCCAATCAAGGTCGGGATAAGGAGAAGTATTGTGGAAACGGACGACGAGAACGGTGGCTGACTGTGCCGATTGCGCCAATAGAACGGGAATGAGAACGAGGAGAAGGCGCAAAAGCACGAATTAATCGTAGCAAGGCAAAACATGTTGCAACTCAAGCGAAAGCATCGAACTCACTGAGAACCCCACCTACGACCCCAGAAATTCGCGGACGCGATTTAAGGCGGCGATTTGTATAGCGGGGTCGGCACCGAAGCCTTTGAGCCATTCGACCCCGGGTTCGGCGCGGAACCAAGTCATCTGACGTTTGGCGTATTGGCGAGTTTTAGTTTGGCATTCGCTGAGGGCGAGCTCAATCGGCACGCCCGCTTCCAAAACTTGCAGCGATTGTTTATAGCCGAGCGATTGGAGCGCCTTGGCGCTGGACGGAACGCCGGACGCGAGCAGTTGCCGGGTTTCTTCAAGCAGGCCATTCGCAAACATGGCCGCACAGCGTTGATTCAAGCGAGCATGGAGTGCCGGCCGTTCGGGATTCAACGCAAGTTTGAGGACTCGAAAACCGGCCAGTGATTGGCGCGGCGGCATTTGGGCTTGTGGGATCAGTTCAATAGCGCGAATGAGCTTTTGATGGTCGTTGGGGTGGATACGGGCGGCATGGACCGGATTACATCGCCGCAAGAAGCGGTGCAAAGCGGCTGGACGACGGCGAGCGATGGCGCTAAGACGGAGGCGCAATTCTTCATCACGGCCCGGCGCGGGAGAAAGGCCGTCGATTAACGCTCTCAGATAAAAGCCGGTACCTCCCACCAGAATTGGCAACGCTTCCCTGGCCTTCACGTCTTCTAATACTTGACGCGCGAGGCGGGCGTACTCACCGGCGGTGAGATCCGTAGCTGGATCAACTATATCTATTAGATGATGCGGAATGCCCAAACGAGCAGCGGCCGGCGTCTTGGCGGAGCCGATATCGAGACCACGATAGACCTGCACGGAATCATAGTTAAGGACCTCACCCGCAAGGGCTTGCGCCAGAAAAATGGCCAAATCGCTTTTGCCCGCACCAGTGGGACCAAGGACGGCAATTAATGGATATAAGTCCGAGAATCGTTTTGTCAAGGCCAAACTGGCTTCCAAATGGCTATACTAAGGGCAAACAGCCCTTATCGGTTGTCAACGCCTCTATTTGAGCAGCCTGCATGCCCCACTCTCACTTCAAATCCCTGCTTCGGGAACGCGCGCAAGACGGGGACGCTTGGACGCGCCGCCTAAACTCCGCTACCGGCTGGGGAGGCGTAATCCGCCCCCTTTGCGCTGGTTGCCTTTTGGCCGCTGGGTTGACCGCTAGCCCCGCGCTGGCGCAAACGCCTAAAGACGCGGCAAAGATTGCACCGCCCCCGCTCATGAAGCAGGCCACCACGCCTAAAGGAGCGGCGTACTATCACTTTTCGCTCGGCCATTTATACGAAGAGATGGCGGCGGCGTATGACAATCGCACGGATTACGTCAACAAGGCGATAGAGAATTTCCGGCTGGCGATTAAAGAAGATCCAACTGCCACGTTCCTCATTGAGGATATCGCGGAACTTTATCGCGTTTCTGGCCGTGTCCGGGAAGCGGTGGAAGAGGCGCAAGAGGCGCTAAAGACGAATCCCGACGATTTAAACGCTCACCGCGTGCTGGCGCATATTTATACGTCGCAGGTTGGGGATGCGCAAGCCAATAAGATCGACGAGGGCATGGTCCGGCGCGCCGTAGAGCAGTACAAGTTTATTACCACGAAAGATCCGAAAGACGTAGAAAGCTTAGTGATGTTGGGCCGGTTGGACCGGGTGCTGGAGAATTCAGTGGACGCGGAAGCGGCTTTCAAGAGCGTGATTGCTCTGGAACCCGATAATGAAGACGCGATTACCGGGCTGGCCAGTGTTTACTCGGACCGCGGCAATACGAAGGATGCCACGGCCCTGCTTGAGAAACTGGCGCAAAAAAGTCCTTCGCCCCGCGCCCTGGTGACTCTAGCCCAAAACTACGAAGCTATGAAGGAGTATGCGCTGGCGGCGGATGCCTACAAAAAGGCGCTAGCGTTGGACCCCAGCCGGGCGGAGCTGAGAGCTGCTCTGGCGCAGGATCAGTTCCTGGCGCAACGTTTTGACGATGCGCTGCAGACCTATCAGGAAATGGCCGCGGCCAATCCACAGGATGCGTCCCCATACCTGGGAATGGCGCAGATTTATCAGCAGCAGCGCAAGTTGGACGACGCGCGTCGCGCGATGGATAAGGCAAAGCAAATCGATCCGGAAAATATTGAGATCAAGTATGACGAAGTGCGCCTGCTAGTGGATGAAGGCAAGACTCCGGAAGCCATTACGGCGCTCAAGGCAATTCTGGATGGAACCGCGCACCGCACTTACGACCCGAACCAGAAAGCCGCGCGCAGCAAGATGCTGGAGGAATTGGGCGGCCTCTACCGTACGAACGGCCAAAACGAGCAGGCCATAGACACTTTCCGCCAAATGGTCACGCTAGACCCGGACAACGCGGCGCGCGCTTCGGCGGAGATTATCGATACGTACAGACTGTCCAGAGACTACGCCAAAGCGCAGCAGGAGAGCGCGGATGCGGCGGCGAAATTCCCCAACGACCGGGTTCTGCATGAAGTCCGCGCCGAGCTGCTTTCCGACCAGGGCAAGACGGATGCCTCCATTGCCGAGCTGAAGAAGTTGATGGACGGCAAAACCGACCGCGACGTGTATTTGAAGATGGCGGACACGTACCAAAAAGGGCGCAACTTTGCCGAGATGGGAAAGGCGCTGGATGCGGCGGAGAAGCTTTCCACGACGGACGAGGACCGCGCCAACGTGACGTTTATGCGCGGCGAAATGTACGAGCGGCAGAAGAAATACGATTTGGCGGAGAAAGAATTCCGGCGCGTCGTGGATCAGGATGGGAAGAATGCCTCAGCGCTCAATTACCTGGGATACATGTTGGCGGACCAGGGATTGCGGCTGCAGGAAGCGAGCGGCTACATCGAGCGCGCAGTGGCTTTGGAGCCGAACAACTATGCGTTTCTAGACAGCTTGGGATGGGTCTATTTCCGCATGAATCGTTTGGACGACGCCGAGACGCAATTGCGGCGATCCGTGCAGATCATGTCGAAGGATCCCACGATCCACGACCATTTGGGCGATGTCTACTTCAAAAAAGGCAAGTTGAAAGAGGCCATTGCCGAGTGGCAATCGACGGTAAAACAAATTGGCACGAGTTCGCCGGCCGATGTTGAACCGGATGAATTGGCCAAGGTGCAGAAGAAGCTGGATGGCGCCCGTGTGCGGTTAGCTAAAGAGCAGAGTCCGCCGCGCCGCAATTAACGCAAGGCGAAAGTCGCCTGACATTCATATTTTCAAAAGTTCGCGGAGGCGGCGAGTTTGAATCCGGCTCACTGGAATTTCCGTCTGCTTCTTGTCGTCCATTTTGAGTTGGAAGCTGGATTTGAACCAGGGGATTACTTCACGAATCCGGTTGATGTTGACCAGGAATGACCGGTGAACACGCCAAAACAAATTCGGATCAAGATTGGACTGCAATTCCTCAATGGTCCGGTAATTGGACTGCCCTTCAAAGTGCGAGGTCACGATGGTGATCAAGCCATCATCGATGGTGGCGTAGATCAGATCTTGAGCATCGACAATCAGGTTCCGGTTGTTTGACTTTACGAGCAGCTTAGTGCGCTGCGCCGGAGCTATGAGCGCCGCTTCGGCAGTCTTTTCTTGCACTCTCTCCGCTTTTTCCTGCGCTTGCTGCTTGTCTTCAATGGAGCGCTTGGCGCGCGTTACCGATTCGGCAAGGCGGTCTTTTTCGATCGGCTTTAAAACGTAATCGAGGGCTTCCAGGCGAAACGCCTCCACGGCATACTGATCAAACGCCGTGGTGAGGACGAAATGGGGCAGCGGGCCGCCCTTTGCGCGCACTTGGCCGATGACGCCGAGACCATCCAAGCCGGGCATCTGCACATCAAGAAAAACCAGATCAGGCTCAAGCTGGTCAATCAGTTTGACGGCATCCAGGCCATTAGAGGCGGTTTGGAGAACCTCAATTTCGGGGAAGTCTTTAAGGAGGAAAGATAACTCTTCGCGGGCTAACGGCTCGTCGTCGACTACGAGCGCCGAGATCGTCCCAGCAACTGTCTGCGACATTTGATCGATAGTATAGCCTAGAAATGAACCGTTAACCGCACGGTAACGTTCCGCGAAAGTTCAGGAGAATTCGATTTGGATAAGGCAAAAAACGTCACAATCGCCCCTGCCGCCGGCAAGCTCGGCATTCTGATACCAGGCATGGGCGCTGTGACATCGACATTTATCGCCGGGGTTGAGGCTATTAAACAAGGCCTCGGGCAACCGATCGGCTCGCTCACGCAACTCGGCACCGTCAGGTTAGGCAAGCGGACCGAAGGACGTACCCCGAAGATCAAAGATTTTGTACCGCTGGCCTCTTTGGAATGCTTGGAATTCGGGACTTGGGACATTTTTGAAGACAACGGTTATGAAGCGGCGGTACGGGCCAGAGTACTCGAAAGCCCGATTCTAGACAAATTGAAAGAGCCGCTTTCGGCGATTAAACCGATGAAGGCGGTTTTCGACCAGAATTACGTAAAACGTATCCACGGACCCAACGTCAAGGAGGGCGCCAACAAGATGGAGTTGGCCGAGGCGTTGATGGAGGATATTAAGGAATTCAAGAAAAGTCATGGCTGCAACCGGCTGGTGATGATCTGGTGTGGATCCACCGAGGTGTTTCATAAAGCGGCGGCCGTGCACCAAAGCCTAGCCAGTTTCGAAGAAGGGCTGCGCAAAAGCGACCCCGATATCGCTCCGAGCCAAATTTATGCGTATGCGGCCCTGAAGCTGCGGGTGCCTTATGCCAATGGCGCGCCAAACCTGACCACCGACACACCCGCGCTGCTGCAATTGGCCAAAGAGAATGAAGTGCCGATTTGCGGCAAAGACTTCAAAACCGGCCAAACCTTCATGAAGACGCTGCTGGCGCCGGGATTTAAGGCGCGCATGCTGGGCGTGAACGGTTGGTTCTCCACGAATATTTTGGGCAATCGCGACGGCGAAGTGCTGGAAGACCCAGGCTCCTTTAAGACGAAGGAAGAAACCAAACTTTCCGTGCTGGAACAGATTTTACAGCCGAACCTTTACCCGCAGCTTTACAAGGATTTGTATCACGCCGTGCGGATCAATTACTATCCGCCGCGCGGGGACGCCAAGGAAGGCTGGGATAACATCGACATCTTCGGGTGGTTGGGATATCCCATGCAGATCAAGATCGATTTTCTGTGCCGGGATTCGATTTTGGCCGCGCCACTGGTGTTGGATTTGGTTCTTTTTATGGATCTGGCGCAGCGCGCCGGAATGAAAGGCATCCAGGAATGGCTATCGTTCTATTTCAAGGGTCCGATGACGGCGCCGGGCCTATATCCGGAACACGATCTCTTTATCCAACTCATGAAATTGAAGAATACTCTTCGTTGGATGCAAGGCGAAGACCTCATTACCCATCTAGGGCTCGAATACTACGACTAATACAGGCCGTTTTTTTCGTCTAGCAGGGTAGGGCTGCGCGAGCAGAAAAATTATGCCTCACTCTGATCACAACAAAAGTACGGTAGCCACAAGGCTCGACGATCTTGAGAAGAAGCGGGTCTTGATTATTGGAGGAACTCTGTTCATCGGCAAGCTGCTGGTAACAGAGTTACTTAAGGCCGGGCATGAAGTCCATATATTGCATCGCAAGCCGCACCACCCATTCGGCCGGCGGGTCCACAACCTGGTGGCGGACCGGAATTCGGCGGAGGAGGTGCGCAAGGCGGTGGCGGCGGTCCGTTTTGACGTGGTATTCGACAATGCCTACGACTGGGAGCACGGAACCACCGGCCAACAGGTAGACGCGACGGCACAGATCTTTGACGGCAAGATCTCACGCTATGTATTTCTATCCAGCGTGGCGGCTTATGGCGACGGGCTAAACCATCATGAAGGCGACGCGCTGGCCCCGGACGACCACCCAAGCCCGTACGCCCGTCACAAGGCCATGAGCGAACGGGCCCTGTTCCGGCTGCACCAGCGAACCGGATTTCCGATTGTTACTTTGCGGCCGCCGTTTGTGTATGGACCCGCGAATCCGTTTTACCGGGAAGCTTTTTTCTGGGATCGTTTTCGCGCGGGAAGACCGGTGATTCTACCGAGTGAAGGGCACCGGCTAATGCAGTTCATCTATATAAAAGATCTGGTGGATCTGGCGATACGGGTGACCGAGCAGCGCAACGCAGTAGGACATGCGTTCAACACGGCAAATCCGAAAGCGGTTACGCAGCACGAGCTATTGCTCCATTTGGCGCACGTAGCCGGGGTTCGCGAACCGCAACTAACGTCGATTCCAAGAGAGATGATCTACCGGGCTGGCGGGCAGGTGGTGGGCGAGAAGCTCTATTTCGGATCTTACTATGACGTTCCGGCGATTACACAGATTGTGACGAAAGCGCAGCGGATGCTGGCGTTCAAACCAACCGATTTCGACGCCGGCTTGAAGTTAACATATAAGGCTTATCTGAATGAGCGCGCGCATGCCAAGCCTCATTTTGCATTCGAAGATGAGCTATTTGCACGCATATCTGCAGCGAAGAACATTGAGAATTCGCGCTCGGCGTAATTTATTGCTGTCACTTACACGTTGATTGTAAAAACAGCTTTGATTGTAAAAAGAGGTAAGAACGAAAATGGTCGGGCCGCCGGGATTTGAAAACTACAAGAGCTGTATTACGGTGTGTTACTACGTCCCAACTCATTGATTCTACGTTCGTCTAGTATCCGGTTTACCATCCAATCTCAGCGTATTTTGGCGGGAGTCTAGGAAAAGTCTAGTTTCGGAATCGTCTTTATCTGCCCTTCTCCAACTCAATTCTCAATAGTCTCGGCAACGCAGGCAAGAGTGTTCCTCGGAACACCGTACCGGTGCTGAGCAGCGTCAGCGCACGGGACGATGAAGCCCACTTTCGGGATGGTGCGAACCTTACGAGCATCAGCAGTGTTTGTCCCATTCTGACGTTAACCATTTTCGAAAAATCTCGATAACCTTTGCAGCAGTCTCGGCTTCGTATGCTTTACCAGTGAACTTCTTCTTCACGTCAGCCTTGATAGTCCGCAATCCGTCCCATGCATATAGAAGGTGTTCGTATTGTTTTGCTTTTTGGCCCAACCTGTTCATGAGGTTTGAATTTCGCGCTGGTGTGATTGCAAACTCAATAAAAAAGCGCCCAATGGCTTCATTCGGGAACCCTGCCCGTA
>DASXGT010000009.1:0-13451 GCA_036488895.1 Bryobacteraceae bacterium
CCATGTTGAAGCCCCAGCGCCCCAGCAAATCATAAGTCGAAAAATCATGTTTGATTAAGCTGTAGCCCCAGCCGGCCAGAGTGCGAATATCCTGCTGCACGCGCGCCTGAACCTCCGGAATGGTTGGGTCGAGCGTGGAGATTTGTCCCTTTGCATACTCGCGCGCGGCATTCGGTGATTGCAGACGCCAGGCTTTTGCCGCGTCGTCTTTCACAAACAACGGACGCATCCAAATTCCGGGCTGCACGCCGATCCGCCGCATATCTTGTGCCAGTTGCGGCATATCCGGAAAACCTGCATTCCCGCGTGACCACGGGCCCGCAACGTGATTCGGCTCCCAGCCATCGTCAATCACCATGAACGGCTTATTTGCCAAGCCGGGCGCGAGGGCAGCGATGCGCTCCGAATCCCGCCGGATATCTTCCGCTGAACTTTTGCCGTAGGCGTAATACCAGTTATTGCCGCCATACACCGGCGCGTGCGGCAAGCGTGGTTTCGCGCACAGCCGTTTGCAGAAGAGCCCGGCGGCGTCAAACGAAGACATGCCGTTGTAGGTCTCGGTCACTACGATGGCCACGGCCAACTCCCGCTTCCCCAGTTGCACTCCACGGCCACCGTTGCGGACATCCAGCCATAGCGAGACGCCGCTAGGGTCCACTTGCCAAAAACAAAGCGCAGCGGGGGCGGTCTTCACGCCGCAGGCGTGCGTCGCCTTGCCATCGGTTGCCAGAAAATACCACGGCAAAATCCGTTCCGGCTCCATGTAGCGCCACGCCAAGTCTCCGTAGGAACGTTCCCAATGATCTCCGGTGTAGCGCAATGCGGCGGCCGGCGTTAGCTGCCAGCGCAAGCGGATTCGCAGCAACGCGCTGCGCGGGCAACGAACCGTGATACCCGCATCTGTTCCCACCTGCACTCCGTTCTCTCCTTGCCATGTGGAACCCTCGCGCTTGAGCGGAACTTCTCCACTTTCAGTGAAAGCCGCGACGGAATCCGGCCGTCCGGCAACTGCCGCAAACGGATTTCTTTCGGCCGCCTCTGCGTCCACCGCAAGCAAGGCAGCGGGCGAATTCAGTATCAGGCGGCGGCGCGTGAACAGTGAAACCATTCTTCTAAATTTATGCCATGCAGCTTATGCCTTGACGCTTCTTGACAGGATCATTAATCAGGCGCATCATGCGGGTAGGAGAGCAATTGAATGCTGAGTGTTCATGAAGGTCAATGTGGTGTTTGCACCCATTTCGGCGAAGGTCATGCCGACAATATCCTGAACCAGATCCGGGAATCGAAAAAGGCGGCGGAAACCTTTGTTGATGACTGCGGACACCCTAAGCTAGTAACGCTGCACTTAAAAGTAACCGCCGTGAGCGGCTGTGACGGCTTCGAGCCGGTAAAACACTAAGAGCGGCGTTATTGCGGAGCCTGCCCGGTACACTCGGTTCAATGATTACCGTGCGTCCGGCGGGCTCCGCGGACAATCATGCCATCTGGGCCATTTTGGAGCCCACTATCCGCGCGGGTGAAACCTACACCTTGCCGCGGGAGTGGAACAAACAGGAAGCTCTTGCGTACTGGCTGTCACCCGGCCACACAGTATTCGTCGCGGAAGAAGACGGGCAGATCCTCGGCACTTATCTCCTTCGCGCCAATCAAAAAGGTGGCGGCTCGCACGTAGCCAACTGCGGTTATGTGACGGCGCCCCAGGCGTCCGGCCGCGGAGCAGCGGGGGTGATGTGCCGGCACTCACTGGACTACGCTAAAGCTCAGGGCTTCCGCGCCATGCAGTTTAACTTTGTCGTCAGCAGCAACGAACCGGCCGTCCATTTGTGGCGGAAGTTCGGGTTCGACACCGTCGGCCGCCTGCCGAATGCGTTCCTGCATCCCAGCCTCGGCTATGTAGACGCTCTTGTCATGTACCGGACTCTTTAAAGCATGTTGGTATAACATAGCTGCGTTCACCTGAACAGGCAAAATTTTATGCGCTTGGCGTTACCGGCGTATCAGTTTAAGAGTCCCTAATCACAAGGTATGAGTCGTCTACTCGTTTCGCTGTTATTGTTGACCGGCTTTTTGGCAACGGCGCAGACGCCACCGCCGCCTCCGGCTGCCCCGGCCCAGCAAACCCGGCGAGGCGGCCGCGGGAATACTCGCGACTTTCTGGGCCTCGGACGCGAGCCGAATAAGGAAAGCGCCGCCCGAGGCGCCAAACTTTATGGCCCCGCCTGCGGTTTCTGCCACGGACCCGCAGCGCGCGGCGGCGAAGGGCCGGACCTGGTGCGTTCCACTGTTGTTCTACACGATGACAAGGGCGAAATCATCGGACCTCTCGTGCACGAAGGCCGCAAAGGCACCGCGATGCCGGCATTCCCAGCGTTCACAGACGATCAGCTGAAAGACATCGCGGAATATCTCCACATGCAAGTGGAGCTAGCCGTGAATCGCAGCACCTATAAACCTTTGAACGTAGTCACCGGCGACGCCAAGGCGGGGCAAGCCTTTTTCGACGGCGACGGCAAATGCACCACCTGCCACTCCGTCACTGGAGACTTGGCGCATGTGGGGAGCAAGTACGAGCCGGCCGATCTGCAGGCTGCCATTCTCTATCCGGCCGCGCGCGGCAATGCCGCCAACGGGACCAAGGTGACCGTGACGTTGCCGGATGGAAAGACATTGACTGGCAAAGTGAAACACCTGGACGATTTTTACGTTTCACTCTACGATGACGCCGGCAACTACCAATCGATCAACTTGGACAAGGGCGTCAAAGTTGAACTGGAAGACAAACTGATAGCTCACCGCCGCATGCTCGACCAAATGAATGACAAACGGATGCACGATCTTGCTGCGTACCTGGTGACGATGAAATGAAGGCACTCTTAGTTGGCGCGCTTTTTCTTCCTTTGCTGGCGGTAGCGCAGCTACCTCCGCAAAAGCTGCTCGAACCAGCCACGGATATGTGGCCCAGTTATAACGGAGACTATTCCGGCCAGCGCTTCAGCACGCTAAAGCAGATTAACTCCGACAACATCAAGCAACTGACGGTGGCTTGGATGTTCCGCATCAGCAACGTGGCGGCGCTACGCGGCGTAGGCGCGCCCGATATCAAATCGACGCCTCTGATGGTGAACGGAATTCTCTACTTCACTATTCCCGATCATGTCTTCGCCGTGGACGCGCGGACCGGGCAAGAGTTGTGGCATTACGATTGGGTGGACGAAGGCGGCCACCTGGTGGGCAACCGCGGCGTCGGCATGTACGGCGACTGGCTGTATTTCATGGCCCCCGATGACTGGTTCATCTCGCTGAACGCGAAGACCGGCAAAGAGCGCTGGCGCAAGCAAATCGCCGACGTGAAACGCCAGTACTTCACCACCACTTCAGCCATGGTAGTCGGCAATCACATCATCATCGGCGTGGGCGGCGACGCCATGGACGTCCCCGGCTTCCTCGAATCCCGCGATCCGGAAACCGGCGACCTGCAATGGCATTGGGATACCGCACCGCTTAAGATGGGCGACCCCGGCTCGGAAACCTGGTCAAAGGAATCGTCCATGCGGCACGGCGGCGGCATGACTTGGCTGCCCGGCACCTATGACAAGGAATTGAATTTGCTTTACTGGGGCACCGGCAACCCCAACCCGGTGTTCGCCGGCCAAGGCCGCAAGGGGAGCAACTTGTGGACCTGTTCGATTGTTGCCCTGAATCCCGACACAGGGAAACTGGTGTGGGCGTTTCAAGGCTCTCCGCACGATACGCACGATTGGGACAACGTGGAAACTCCCGTGCTCTTCGACGCCAAGATTGACGGCAAGCCGCGTAAGTTACTCGCGCAAGCCGCGCGCAACGGCTATTTCTTTGTGATTGACCGCACCAACGGGCAAGGCGTGGTGTCGAAGCCGTTTGTTCCGCTCAATTGGTCGAAAGGCGTGGACGCGAAAGGGCAGCCTATTCCCGATGAAGCCAAAGAGCCGAAAGTAGACGGTTCGTTTCTAACCATCGCAGGCGGCGGCGGCACCAATTGGATGCCTCCCAGTTTCAATCCCGAGACCGGTCTCTTTTACGTCAATGCCACGCGTGGCTATAGCGTGACTTATCTCACTGACACCAGTCCTGATCCTGAGGGCTACGGCGCAACCGGCCGCCAGCTCTGGTCGGAGCACTTACTTGAAGCCATCGACTATAAGACCGGCGACGTGAAGTGGAGTCATCCTTATTCGAGCGCAAGCACGCTAGGCGGCGGCTTAGGCGGCCCGGGAATTCTGACTACAGCTGGGAAGCTGCTGTTCACCGGCGATTACAACGGCAATTTGATTGCATTCCATCCGGAAGATGGCAAAATTCTATGGCATTTTCCCATGCTGCATAACCTGGGGAACGGTCCTGAAACATATATGCTGGACGGCCGCCAATATCTGATCGTGGGAGGCGGCGATACGCTTTTTGCGTTCGCGTTACCGCGCTAGACCGAAGTTCTTTTTGCGTGTAAACTGCTGACTGAGAGGTCTCTTGTGCGCAACTCGCTTTCCGTACTGCTGCTTACTGTAGCCGGCGCCGCGGCTGCGTTAGGGCAAACCACGCCGGCGCAAACCGTTGTCATGGCTGCTCCGCAAATGGGGTTTATTGCCATGGGGGCGCCCATGATGGCTTTCGGCATGACGCCAGTCACGGGAAAACCGTATTCGGGCGAGGAGGTCAGCGAATCAGTTCAGACTTTGGCTGATGGAACACGTATCAGCCAGACCATGACACTGGAGAAAATCTACCGGGATTCTCAAGGCCGCACGCGGATGGAACGGCCCTTGATGCATCCGGGCATGGGCGGACCACCGGTTCCGCCAGATGCGCCGACCATGATCGACATTACCGATCCAGTGGCACACCTCAGGTACACCTTGGACACGCAAGGGAAGATAGCGCATCGCTGGGAATTACCGACGCCGGCCAGCACGAGCGCCAAGGGTGGCGGTTTCGCTGCCATGCTTTCACCGTCTTTGCCGACTGTCGCGGCTTCCATGACTCAAGTCATTCCGCAAACCGATCCATCGCGTCCGCACTCACAATTCGAGAAACTCGACCCGCAGACGATAGACGGCATCGTCGTGGAAGGAAAACGCACGACCATGACGTATCCAGTGGGGTCAGTGGGCAATGACCGCGAGATCGTCACCACAAATGAAATGTGGACGTCTCCGGAACTCAATGTAATGGTTCTCAGCAAGAACAGCGATCCACGCAACGGCGATCATACCCAGAAGCTCATCAACATCAGCCGCGATGAGCCGGACGCCAGCCTCTTTCAGCTGCCAGCCGACTACGAGGTTTCGGATGAAAAAGGCCCGGTCCACTTTGTATCACCGTCACCGGTCCGGCGCTAATGGCAACCCAAAACTATATAAGACATTCCCCGCCGCCACGGCTATAAATTGCTTCCCATTGACCGCGTAGCTTATCGGAGAAGTGGCGATCGTGCCTCCTGTGGGGAAATGCCACAAATACTTTCCCGTCTTCGCATCGAGCGCGATCAGGTTTCCTTCCGCGGTGGCCGAAAATAATACGCCGCCGGCCGTGGATAAAACACCCGCCGCGAGCGAACCGGAAGACATTGGATATTCCCACTGCACTTTTCCGGTTTCCGTATCGATAGCCCGGATGCCGCTAGAGCTCTTGCCACCGCCTCCAAAAGACGGACGGCCGCCCATGTATTGCCGCCCTTCCTCATACTGAACCGGCGTGCTTGCCATGTGCATGCCCATTTCATGAAATACGACGTACAGCCAGCCGCTCCGGCGGTCATACGAAGGCGCCTGCCAATTCGTCCCGCCGCCCAAAGAAGGATAAATCGTAGTGCCTTTGGCGCTCGATTCCCAGCCTGGGGTAAAAATCGGGCGGCCGTTTTCGTCGAATCCTTTGTTCCAGTTCTGCTCGACAAACGGCGTGGCCAATAAGAACTTGCCTGCGTCGCGGTCGAGCACATAAAACATGCCGTTCCGATTGGCTTGCATCACCAGCTTGCGGGGCTGTCCATGAAAAGGCTTGTCCGCCAAAATCAAATCTTCGGTGGCGTCCCAATCGTGGGCGTCCCCCGGCGAGAACTGATAATGCCACTTGCGCCTGCCTGTGTTCGCATCCAGCGCCACCACGGAACAACTAAATAGGTTATCGCCTTTGCGAACCTCGGAATTCAGGTCCGGTCCTGGATTCCCTACCCCCCAATACAGCGTGTCCGTCTCCGGATCGTAGCTGCCGGTCATCCACGCCCCACCGGACCCGCGCTTCCAGGAATCGCCAGACCAGGTGTCATTGCCAAACTCGCCCGGCCCTGGAATGGTATTGAAGCGCCAGAGCCGCTTGCCGGTGACCGCATCATACGCGTCAATGAAGCCGCGAATGCCGAATTCCCCGCCCGAGATGCCCACGATGATTTTGTCTTTGACGGCGAGCGGCGCACCCGTGAGACTGTAGCCCTTCAAAGTGTCGGCCACTTGCGTCTCCCAAAGCGGCAAGCCGGTGCGCGCATCCAACGCCACCAAGGCCGCGTCTAAAGTGCCCACGAATACTCGATTCCCCAGCACCGCCACGCCGCGATTGAACGGGTTGTTGTGATACGGATTTACCGCCTTCTGCTTGCGTTCATACCTCCAGATCTGGATGCCGGTCTTGGCATCCAGGGCCAGCACGCCATCCGGCGCTCCGCCGGTGTATAGAACGCCGTCCACCACCACCGGCATGGACTCTAAAACCGATTCGCCTGGTATCTGCGCGGCCCAACTCGCGCGCAGCTCGGCCACATTCGCGGCCGTGATCTGCTTTAACTGAGAAGCATGGCTGCCGTCATAATCGCCCCAATAGGTAAGCCAGTTTTGCGGTTCGTCTTTTGCGTTGCGCAGCCGCTCAGCACTCAACCCGCCGGGGATTTCCGCCTTGATCGTTTTGCTGAAGTCGCGTTGCTTTAAAGTTTTCAGGTAGGCGACTACGTCATCTGTCTCGGAGGGCGTAAAACGCTGGCCGTAGTCATCGGGCATCAGCGACTTGCTTTGATCCTGACTGCTTGCGATATCGTTTTTAGCGATGACGAAGGTTTGCCCGGTGAGGTCAGTCACCAGCACGGAAAAGGTATCTTCCGCGCGGCGCAGGCCTCGAATTTCGCGGCCGTCTTTCAGCTTGGCGGTAAAGGCAATCGCGGATTGCTGCCCGCGGCGCATTCTGCCTTTCGGCGCATTGGGATTGAGAATGCCTTGCTTCAGTACTTGCACTGAATTCTTGCCGGCCTCGGATAGATCGGCCGCCACTGGAATGCCGCGCGCATTCACCTGATGACAGGTAGCGCAGGCCCCTTTGCCAAAAAATAGCTTTTCGCCGGCCGCGGCATTGCCGGGGACCGTTTCCTTCGCCGAAACATCCGCGCCGCTCAAGCCGCGCAAATAGGTAATAATGCGCCAGACGTTATCGGTGGGCAGCGTGGAGAAGGCCGGCATCTGCGTTCCGGGAATGCCAGCGCGGATATTTTGGAACAGGTCCTGATCCTCGCCGCCGTGCCGGAAGACCCCGGTTGCCAAGGCCGGCCCGCGGTCGCCGCGCGCATCGCCGCCATGGCAGGCTTGGCAAGTTTGCTCATACAATTTTTTACCGGCGGCTGCCTCGGCGGGCTGTCCGGCAAATGGGTTTCTGAGAGCATCAGCAGTACGCTGCTGCGAAAAAAGAGTTCCGCTTGCAAGGAAAGCGGATAAAGCGAGGATGATTACTTGCCGCTTCCTTACGGTCACGGCTCTGTTGAAGACGCTAGCAGCGCATTCCCTGCAATGCCCGAATAACCCGAGCTCACGAATAACATTCCGTTTACCACCGTCACTCCCGTTGCGCTGAATGCGCCGGTGTCCATTCTATACGCGCGGCAGAAAATGGCCGGGCGCGGTGGCTGCTTCCCGCTCCACATGGGCGCGCCAAACGTGGACATTTTCGAAAACTTGTCTCCATACGATGCCGTTGCGCTGGATGTCCGGCCCGTTTATCCAGGCATATTCGGCGGGAACTCCGTCCGGAAATTCGAAGCGGCGCCGGACTTGCGCGCCTACTTGCGACTGGTCCGCATCCACGAACAGGTCTTCCGTGGCGGGATGAACCCGGATGGAATACGTCCGTCTAAGATACGAATCTCAATTATTTGGGAAAGATGCACGAGGGCCAGGGGAAAGCGGTCAACCGGGGTGGGTTCTTCCTTTGCCTTGGGCTCTGGCTTTGGTTCGGAGGCGTTTCGCATGCGCTCAGTTGCTAGCTTGAGGCGCTGTTTCGAGAGCGACAAACGTTCTGCTTGCAGATTTTCCCAAAAGGCGCGTTGTTCCGATTGTAGATGCAGCTTGCGCAGGTGTTCGACGGCTTGCAGGCCGCGGCGGTAGGCGCGTTCGGCGCGGGTGCGGTAGCGGAGCATGCGCTCGAATTCGGATTGCTGGGCGGCGTCCCATTCGCACATGTCCGGTTGCTGATCGTAGAGTTTGTGTTGGCTTTTGTCGAATTCGCGGTTGGCGCGAGCCAGTTCCCAGGCGGCACGGGCGGCTTCGGGCTGGTATTCGGCGGTGAGGCTTTCGAGCAGCGCAGTGAAAGCTTCGGGATCTTCGCCTTGCAAGATGACAGGCTTCTCCATTGGCAACATTCGCCTGAGTTTTCGCACGCAGATGGTTCGGGCGGCGGGTGAGAAGTGCGCTATGGCTTTGATTCCAGGGGTGAAAGTTTTTCTGGGATTTTTGTCAACGAGCGGTTGCGCGGCGCGTGCGGGCATTTGGGAAATTAGAAGAAAATGCGGCAAAAGGCGAAGAAACGGCGCATTTTGCGAAACAAACAACGTTGGCGGCCAAGTCTGATCCGGTTCCTGCATCATCACGCTTCTACTCGGAAAATTGTCGAGAACGAGCGCAGTCACTTGAGCACGTGTTAGACGATGATCTTCAGTTGCCGGTCCGGCGCTCGATGTGTTCGACCGTGTATACCGGCAATGTGTCCTCTTGCTCTTTGAGTTCGAGCCCGAGTTTGCCCAGCACCGTGAAGATTGTGGGCAGCCTAGCGAAGGCGTTGGCTTCCGGCGTGGCGCCCGGTGGAGGAGGAGGCAGCCGCATGGGAGCCCAGCCTTCCGTACTTACGGTGAACAGCCCGCCGAGTGCCGTGCGGTTCACGACGGGTAAGTCTGTCCAGTTTTCAACGTAGTGGGCGAGGTCGTCCATGTCAATGGCTCTTGCATGCAAGGGGTGGCCAAAGCCGGGTATGAAGCTGTGGCAACCTTCTGGATCCGTATCGAAAGTGCATTCCTCATCGGTAACAGGCGATTTCTGGAGCTTCGGACCTCGGCTGGTTACGGAAAGAGCATAGACTGACATCCTTTTGTTCTCAACCCGCATTACGAGTCCGAAACGATCGGCGAGCAATCGGCGAATCATTTGCTGCGCTCGCTGCCGCACTTCTTTGCTTGGAAGGCCAAAAGGAGCGGCGTTGGCGGGCGCCTTCGCTTCGATATCGTACCTTTCACGAGTCCAGCCGGGAAGAACGGAAAGGCGAGGCGAAGGGTTGGCCGGCAGGTCGTACGCGAAACTCAAAAGCGTAAGGACAGGGATCGCGCTGGCAGCCAAGTCACCGTTTGGCGATACTCGCATACGTGCGTTCCGAGGGCCGGCGGAGCGGGAAGGCTTAATGGTGACTGTTACGAATGCTTGCGGCTGAGCAATGGCAGGGTAAATGAGAAGCAAGTAGACGACCGCTTTGCAGAACACGTACAAATCCGCTCTCCTTGCAGCACCAAACACGCTCGGCCGTCGCACTCATTGCTTGGACTACTCGGCCGCGGGAAACAACAACTCATTTCCGTCGGGATCGACGATCTTGATCACGTCATACCCCCACCAGGACTTCTCGCTCGGAACCGCGCGCTCGACGATTTCGCGGCGGAGCGCAGTGAGTCCATCGACGGTCAGTTCCACGAACAAGCGCGCCTTGTCTCTTCGCGTGGCATCCTCGCAAAGGATGATCTCGCATTCCCCACGATTGACTTGGCAGACCTTGCCCGCGCCGTCGCCCTCATGCCAGCGCTTCTCGAAGCCGAGCATGTCGATGTAGAACCGAAGAGCACGGTTCACGTCAGCAACGAAGAGCACGGGACGCGCGTACCAGCGGTGTGTGATTTCCTCACGTATTGCTGTCTTGGTCATGCCGGTTCCTGGTCCGCCAAATGAGTATACCTCGCACCAGCCGAAGGACGTCTGCAACTTATGCTTACCGCCCTTGATACCTGTGTACGGCGGCTGATTTCCAGCAAATTATAATTGGGAAGCCAGCCGGGCAATGAGGTCAGTATGCTACGCCAAGAAGACTGGTTTGCACCCGCTGGCGTCTCTGAACAATGGCGAAAATCACGGTGAATTTTGATATCGTGCGGGACATGGGCCTCAAACTGCCCGGAGTCCAGGAGAGTACAGCGTATGGAGCGCCGGCTTTGAAGGTTCAGGGACAACTCTTAGCCTGCATCCCATCTAATCGTTCGGCCGAACCGGAGTCGCTTGTCGTTCGCGTGGATTTCGATGATCGTGCCGAGTTGCTGGCTGCGGATCCAGATGTTTACTATGTTACGGACCATTACGCCGGCTACAGCGCCGTGCTCGTTCGCTTGTCTCGCGTCACTCCCGACACGCTGCGAGACTTGCTTGGAATGGCACACAAGTTTGTCACCCGCAAAGCCGCGCCCCGGGTATCGGTGCGAAAGCGCCGCTGATCGAGCGACCCAACGGCGCGCTGCTGGACATTAATGAGGGGCACCTGTCCATTTATCGATTAGACCCTTCTGCTGACATCGGCTGGGCTTATCCAATGCACGATTCACAGCAAAATCGCAGCCGGTCGCCGCTTGTCCGTTTGCATCGGTATCGCCTGAGCTTATGCTCACTGAGGAACTGGTATTCAATTGAACGAAAACACCGTCGTGACGACTCCATACGCCGGCTGCCGGGCGCCCGTCATGCCGTTTTGGACTTCGGCGCTCCCGAGTGCGCCGGGTTCGAGATAGACAACGCTCCAGTTGTGGAAAGCTACCTACCCAGTTCAGTGATCTATTGAGAACCGTCAACGATCGCCTGAGAAGCGATGCGTCTATTTCCGTTGTCCGGCATGTTTGTCATTGCGTCCGAGCAAACCGGCAATCTTGTCATTTAGCTCCCTCACCTCTTTCACATCGCGCTGGGCTCTCTCTTGATAGGCGTTGGCTGCCCAGAACAGCGCTTTTGTCTTTCTGATTTCTCCTGCTCGAAAGCTCTTAAGCGCCTTCTCCGCATACGATTGAGCTTCGGCGTGTTCGCTCTCGATGAACTCGGGTAGATCACGCTGCCTTTTCAAGGTCTCACGTGTGGTGGTGATTTGGTTGATCAGTTCGATTATCCGGTTTTCTTCTGGGGTCAGGTTGGCCACACGCTCACGCAGAAATTCGGCGAACATCGATGAAACACTGTCGCCGAGTTGCTCCTGAGCCTGCTCCAAAAGTGACAGGTCCGTGTCCTTGACATAAATGGTCTTGTTCGGCATCACGTTTATGAGTATACGTTATAAGTATACTCATGGTCAAAGGGGAAGCTGACCGATCCTCATCTGCTGCCGCACCAGCCGGCCGCGAATATATCGGGCGACGCAGGCGGGGCAACATAAACGGAGCGGCCAAAGCCGGCGTTACGGGAGCGGATCGAGAGCCGGAAACCACCTCAGCCAGCGGTAGTTAAGGAGGCCGCGAGGGTAATCACTACAATGTCCTATTCGTGCCGCAGAGCCACCAGCGGATCAATTCGGGACGCTCGCCTGGCCGGCGCATAGCCAGCGAGAATCGCGGCACCGACGAGGACGATACCGGCAAACGCCAAAGTTCCCGGATCATTGGGCTGGGTCTCAAACAGAAACGATTTGACAAGCCGGGACACGATCAACGCAGCAGGCACGCTGATTGCGAGTCCCACCGCCGCCAGCAGCAGAACACGGCGCAGAACCATCCAGACCACGGCGCCGCGTTGCGCGCCCAAAGCCATACGGGTTCCGATCTCGCCGATTTGGCGCGTGACGCTGTAGGACATTGTTCCGTAGAGTCCCACGCACGCGGTCAGGAGAGCGAGAACCGCAAAACCCGTGCATAGTTTCGCGAATGTGATTTCCTGGCTGATCGTCCGATCGATTTCGGCAGCCTGTGTGACCACGTTTGTGACGGGTATGCGGGAATCTGCGTTCCGCACGATCTCATGCACACTCCTGACATAGCTAAGCGGATCTCCCGCAGTGCGCAGCGCGTAGGTCGCCAGGTCCAGAGAGAACTGGCTGGCCGCGGTGAACACGGTCATTGAACTCCCTCCGTCTTTCAGAAGGCCGTACCGCAGGTTAGCCGACACACCGACGATTTCCAGATCGCGGTTCTCGTCCACGAGCGTGATGCGCCGGCCCACCGGATTCTCGTTCCCGAAGTAAGTCCGCGCCAGCCGCTCGCTGATCACGGCAACCGGCAAGGAGCCCGGTTGGTCGCGCTCATCGATCTCACGTCCGGTCAGAATCGGAATCTGCATCGTCGTGAGGAAACGCGGTCCGGCGACCATGACGCCTGCGCCTTCGACGGTAACGGCGCCGATCTTCATGCTCCCCCTGTATGCCTTTCCGGCATGGCCGGCGCTGATGATCGAGGATTGCGAAAGAGTCGCGCTGCTCACTCCGGGGATCGATTCGAGGCGCTTGCGCAGGTTCGCGTAAAACGTGGTCAGCTCCGGGTCGCGATGCCCGGCCTGGCGCGCATTCAACGAGAACAGAAGGATGTTCTCGCGGGCGTATCCCAGCTGGATGGAGTGCAGCTTGTTGAGTGTCCCGACAAAAAGACCGGCGATGACCAGGATGACAAAAGAGATCGCGATTTGGGCGACCACCAGAACGTGCTGCGCGCGGCGGCGCGGTCCGCCCCCGGCGCCATTCTTTAGCGCGGGCATGACGTCCGGACGCGTCGACTGAATTGCTGGAGCGAGGCCAAATAACAGGCCGCAAACCACTGAGAGAGCCGCCGTCACGGCCAGCACGTGCCAGTTCAATTCCGCATGCAGCGTAAAATTCTCCTGCCCTTTGGAGAACAGAAAAGTTAGCGATCGCACGCCCCAGATTGCAAACAAGACCCCGAATGCTCCGCCGAGCGAGGCCAGCATCACACTCTCGGTCAGCAACTGCCGCACGACGCGGAAGCGCCCCGCTCCCAGGCTGAGCCGGACAGCCATTTCGCGGCTTCGCGCGGCGGCCCTTGCCAGCAGCAGATTGGCGACGTTCGCGCAAGCAACCGCCAGGATCAATCCCACCATCGCCAGGAGCACGTACAGAGGCTTCGAATACTGGCGGCGCAGGCTACCCAGACCTTCGGCGCCGGGATTCAGAATCAGCGCGGGCAGTTTAGCGCGCTCACCGTCGGTCGT